>CAWVTO010000112.1:0-6670 GCA_963932895.1 uncultured bacterium | reverse complement strand
GAGGATGAAAACGATGTATAACGTGTCACTTCTGAGTAGATAGTCAGTAATGAGCCCTTCAAACTCCTCACGTAGTTTTTTAGAAACTTTGGCGTATCCATAACCCGGCAAATCGACCAAGTGAATATGCCCTTCAATGTCAAATACATTGATGAGCTGCGTTTTTCCTGGCTTAGAACTGGTTTTGGCCATGTCTTTTTTAGAAGCAAGAGCATTAATGAGTGAGCTTTTTCCCACATTACTTCTGCCTATAAAAGCAAACTGTGGTGTCTTCTCATCCTTAATCTGCTGCACTGCTCCGTAACTCCTTAGAAAAACTGCCTTTTCAAATTTCACGGTGCAAAGGTAGGAGAGTATAAGTATAAATTTAAACCAAAGTAAAAGGTTGGTATTCGTGACTGGTAAATACACAGAATATTGAGGCAAAAATCAGAGTTATTCTATCTCAGTTTCTCATCTGGTTTGTTGAGAGGTAAGGAGAATGAAAGATCAAAAAACTCTAAACTAACCACTACACATATTTGTTACCTTTGCAAAGCAAAAAAAATGGGTACAAAAGTAAAACCATACCAGGCAGAAGGCTCTAAGAAGGAGCAGGTAGAGCAAATGTTCGATAACATAGCTCATCGTTATGATTTTCTGAATCGATTTTTGTCCTTAGGTATAGACAAGGGATGGCGTAAAAAAGCGATTGCTATGCTTGCAGAGCATAAGCCCAAACGTATATTAGACGTAGCTACAGGTACTGCAGATTTTGCTATTGCTACATTGTCGCTAGAGCCTGAAGAGGTAATAGGAGTAGATATATCTGAAGGCATGCTTGAGATAGGTCGTAAGAAACTTGCTGCTAAGGGAATAACCAATATGAGATTGGATTCTGGAGATAGTGAAGATTTGAAATACGAGGACGCTTCTTTTGATGCCGTAATAGTAGCTTTCGGAGTTAGAAATTTTGAAAATTTAGAAAAAGGACTTTCTGAAATACATAGGGTATTAAGACCCGGAGGAGTAGTTATGATACTAGAACTCACACAACCCAAAGGACTCTTTGGTATACTTTTCAATATCTATAACCGTACACTTTTACCCTTATTTGGGAAACTGTTATCTGGAGATAGTGCTGCGTATACCTATTTGCCGGCGTCTGTGAGAGCTTTTCCAGAAGGTGATGAATTCAAAAATATTATGCGAGGGTGCACATACGATAAAGTAGAAGACCGTCGTTTAACATTTGGGGTATGCTCAATATATACAGGCACAAAATAATAGGAGTAGTTATACTCGTGGCTTTGGGCTTAGGTGTACAAGCACAGCAACTCAATCCGTTGTACGATCGTAAACCTGTGCGTTTCGGTTTTGGTATAATGGGCAATACCGCTAAACTAAAGTATACTGTAAAAGACAATAATCTTAACTACGATAGCCTCAAGACAATAGAGTCAGCTTACTATCCAGGTTTTGGATTGGGTGGATTGGCCAATTTTAGGCTAGCCGACCATTGGGATCTACGTACAATGCTCAATATACAGTTTGCTCGTAGGGATATGAACTACCATTTCAAAGGAGACGACAACACAAAGATAGCTGAGATGGAAGCTACGTACATGGAGATTCCCCTTACATTTGAGTACAAGTCTAAGCGACATAAAAATTCTCGTTTGTATCTACTGGCAGGTGCTACATATCGTTTCGATTTTACGAGTGATGTTGACACAGATAGAAGCGATACCAAACCTATTTTAGCTTTGTATCCCAATACATTCTCCTACGATGTAGGCTTCGGTTTCGATTTTTATTACGAGTTTTTCAAGTTTAGCCCCGAGCTAAAACTTAGCAATGGTATTGGCAACCAAAAAGTGCCAGATAATTTCATATACGCAAGTAGCGTGGAGCGAGTATCGCCCAAGCTATTAATTTTCAGTCTTATTTTTCAATAGTGTTTTTCAAACTTCAACACACCGAGAAGGATACAAAAGCTAGAGCAGGTCTTATTACCACAGACCACGGCGAGATACCTACACCTATTTTTATGCCTGTAGGCACTCAGGGTACGGTAAAAACCGTAGATCAAGCAATCCTCAAAAACAACATAGATGCCAAAATCATACTTGGTAATACCTACCACCTCTACTTACGCCCAGGTCTCGATATTATAAAAGGAGCAGGCGGTTTGCATAAGTTTATCAATTGGGATAGACCAATGCTAACCGACAGTGGAGGCTTTCAGGTATACAGTATTTCAGATCAACGCAAGATTACTGAGGAAGGAGTTATCTTTAGAAGTCATATTGATGGCCATAAGCTTCTCTTTACTCCTGAAAATGTAATGGATACTCAACGTACAATAGGAGCAGATATCATTATGGCTTTTGATGAGTGTACACCCTATCCTGCTACACGTGAATATGCCACCAACTCTATGCACACCACTCACCGTTGGCTAGATAGATGCATAAAACGATTCAACGAGACAGAACCTCATTACGGGCATACGCAGCAACTGTTCCCTATAATCCAAGGAAGTACATTTGGTGACTTAAGAGAGCAGAGCACGGAGTATTGTCTGAAACACGATACAGACGGTATAGCCATTGGCGGACTATCTGTAGGCGAGCCGCACGAGGATATGTACCGCATTACCGAGCAAATTACCGCTATTATACCCAAGGACAAGCCACGTTATCTCATGGGAGTGGGGACGCCAGCAAACTTGCTCGAGTGCATACACCTGGGCGTAGATATGTTTGACTGTGTAATGCCTACCCGTAATGCAAGAAATGGAATGCTTTTCACCAAAGAGGGTACCATGAATATGCGTAACAAAAAGTGGGAAGACGATTACTCCGCTGTAGATGATGAGCATACCCCACAGTACAGCAAAGCGTACCTAAAGCACCTTTTTAAAGCAAAAGAGTACCTCGCAGCACAAATAGCAAGTGAGCATAACCTTAAGTTTTACTTGTGGCTTGTAACAGAAGCACGCAAGCATATATTGGCAGATAATTTTTTGCCGTGGAAAAATAGCATTATCAAAAAACTAGACCAACGTTTATGATCGACGATATATACCTACGAGCGAAACTGCTGAGCAAGACTTGTCTCAAAATAGCATTGGTGCTGCCTGTAGAAATACCCATGTGCAATCTTATGCGTGGTCACTTGATAGACCGCTGTACAGATATGGCCATAAAAGCAAAGGGATTGATGGTTACTCAAAATCCCGATTTCTTTTTGAAAAAACTAGGAGATGCCAAGGAGTCTTGTGATGGTTGTCAATACTGGCTGGAGCTTATTGCAGAAGAAGAATATCTTGATTCTGCCATCATTAATCCAATACTCGAGGAAAGTGTGGCTATTTCCAATTTATTTGCACAAGCCATTAGAAAGATAAAGCCAAGTTACTAGGCTTTTTTACGGCACATATCCGTATGAAATTAACAAAAATAGACTGGTATATTATTAAGCGATTTTTAGGAGCGTTTATCCTTGCCCTGGGTCTATTTACGGTGATTATTATAGTCTTCGATCTTTCAGAAAAGATAGACGAGTTTATGGAGAATCATGCACCATTCACTGAGGTTATATTTGATTACTACGTTAATTGGGTGCCGTTCTTACTCAACCTATTCAGCCCTGTATTTGTATTTATCTCCGTTATTTTTTTTACCTCTAAAATGGCACAGAATAGCGAGATTATTGCCATACTTGCCAGCGGAGTGTCCTACAGAAGGTTTTTACGACCCTATGTTCTTACGAGTATTTTACTGGCTTTGGTGTCTTTCTCGCTTTTTGCATGGATTATACCCAAAGCAGACAAGACCCGTGTGGTTTTCGAAAACGAGTACATACGTGACCGTACTCATTATACCGCTTCGCAAATAAAGACACAGATATCTCCGGGTATTATCATGAGTATCGGTAATTTTAATTTTAGTGATAGTGCAGGATTCAAAGTAAGTCTAGAGCACGTAGTAGATGGCGATCTGAAATCTAAGCTGTACGCAGATAGACTAAACTGGAATAAAGAAGGACAGGTATGGCAGCTCAGTAAGTGGTGGTCAAGAGAGTTTATAGACGGTACAGAGGTACTCAGGAGTGGAGCTACTTTGGACACCTTGATTCCTTTTAATCCAGAAGACTTTTTCAGGAAAAATGATGATGTACAAATGTTTAACCTTGTAGAACTGGATGAGATGATTGTTTTAGAAGAAATGCGTGGTACGGGTAACACTTTCTTCTATACGACCGAGAGATACAAACGTTTTGCTATGCCTTTTGCAATGATCATCTTAACCATAATAGGCGTTAGCGTTGCTTCTAAAAAATCAAGGGGTGGCATCGGACTTAATCTTGGAGTTGGACTGTTAATTAGTTTCAGTTTTTTGGTTGTATTCCAGTTTTTCTTGGCCTACGGCAGCAGTGGTGCGTTGCATCCGCTATTGGCTGTAACCATTCCCAATCTCATTTTTGCAGGAATAGCATTGGTGATGTACAAACTAGCACAGAAATAGTATGAATGAACTTAGCATAAAAGAAGGAGGTTTTTTACTGATCAATAAGCCACTACGATGGACCAGTTTTGATGTGGTAAAAAGGCTACGCAATATTTCACGCATCAAAAAAATAGGCCATGCAGGCACGCTTGACCCACTGGCTACGGGGATGCTCATCGTATGCTATGGTAAATACACCAAGAAGATAGAAGGTATTCAATCACAAAAAAAAGCATACACTGGTACGTTTGTTATTGGTAAGACTACACCGTCCTTCGACTTAGAAACTGAAGTAGATGGGACCTATCCTACGGAGCATATTACTTCAGCATTTTTAGAAGAAAAGATAAACCTCTTTAGAGGAGACATAAAGCAAGTGCCGCCGCAGCATAGTGCGGTAAAAGTGAATGGGAAAAGAGCATACGAACACGCTCGCAAAGGGGAGACTGTAGAACTCAAAATACGTGATGCTCACATCAGTAAATATGAGATTGACGCTACTAATTTTCCGGAGATTAGCTTTGAGATACATTGCAGCAAGGGGACCTATATACGCTCACTGGCTAGAGACTTAGGCTTAGCCTTAGGAAGCGGTGCATACATGAGTAGCTTAGTGCGTACGAGTATTGGAGATTACGCTATAGAAAATGCCGTGGATATGGAGGATATAAAAGAGACTGAGGATTTTTTCAAATTCGCACAGCAATTTGCCGATTGAAAGTAATCTACGACATAGCAGAGTTTAAGCCAGAAAAGCCAGTGATTCTCACGCAGGGCACGTTTGATGGGGTACATTTTGGGCACCAAAAAATACTGAGACAAGTAGTAGACGAAGCGTTACAGATAGGAGGAGTAAGTGTATTGCTTACCTTTTATCCTCATCCACGGCTGGTACTTTATCCAGATGATAATGAGCTAAAGCTACTGAGTACCATAGAGGAAAAAGTGGACTTGGTTTCCGCTTTAGGTATAGACTACCTTATTATTATGCCGTTTACCCAAGAGCTCAGTAGACTGCGTGCAGACGAGTTTGTACGCGATATCTTGGTGGAGAAACTACACCTTACCAAGCTTATCATAGGATACGATCATCGCTTTGGTAGGAACAGGGAAGGAGGAATGCAAGAGATGGTTCTCTTCTCAGAAACCTATGGTTTTGAGCTAGAAGAGATTCCTGCTCAAGATATAAGTGAGAGTATAGTGAGTAGTACCAAAATACGTCAAGCATTGCTCAATGGAGAGGTACATCAGGCAGGAAAATATTTGGGTACAGCGTATGTCCTCCGTGGCAAGGTGGAAGAAGGCATGCAGCGAGGCACTACAATAGGATATCCAACTGCCAACATACGTGTAAATAGCAGCTATAAGCTCATTCCAAAAAATGGTGTGTACGCAGTGTGGGTATATATTGACGAAAAAAAGTTTGAAGGGATGCTCAATATTGGTTACAATCCTACTTTTGATGACAAGAAGTGGAGTGTTGAGGTACATCTTTTTGATTTCAATCAGAATGTGTACCACAAAGAGATAACCGTTGCTTTTGTGTCACGCACTCGTGACGAGCAAAAATTTGACGATTTACAGTCGCTAATAAACCAATTGAAAGAGGATGAGAAAGAGATTAGAGCAATATTGGAGAAGTAGTTTACTAGCACTATTGTGTACTTTGTGTGCTAGCTCATTGGCACAAGTAGACACGCTAGACATCCGTTTAGAACAAAGCGTAAAGGAGATAATATCTTCGGATTTTGACTTAGACCTATTGCCCGCACAGAGTATATATGGTCAAGATTGGAACGCCAGAAATATAGATAGCCCAGCCTATGACTACAAGTTGATGAAGTTAGGGTACACGCTCGACCTTGTAGAAGAAGGCTGTGAGTATGTGCACCCTTTCAAAGGGCGTATAACCAGTAAATACGGCTGGAGAAGAAGCCGCTGGCACAAGGGGATAGACATAGACCTGGATATTGGTGACCCAGTATATGCAGCTTTTGATGGTGTGGTCCGTATACAGCGGTACAATCCCGGAGGTTTTGGCAACTATGTTATAATACGTCACTACAACGGTTTAGAGACGCTCTACGCTCATCTAAGCGAAACTCTAGTAACAGTGAATCAAACGATCCGTGCAGGGCAAGTAATAGGCTACGGTGGTAGCACAGGACGCAGTACAG
>CAWVTO010000111.1:0-6759 GCA_963932895.1 uncultured bacterium | reverse complement strand
TTCGTTTTAGTTTACTAATTTAGTTGCTGAAACACGCAACGAAATCATACACAAAACCGTTATACACAATAAATTAAAACAGAAATGAGAAAGACAAAAATTATTTTTATTGCCCTAATTACTTTAATTCTTGGAGGATGTAGTGGCTCAGATACTTACCGTGGCAATTGGAAAGCCACCAATGAAGAAGGAACCCAATTAGATATAGTATTTGGTGAAAAGGACTTCTCGATTACAGAAAATGGGAAAATAGAAAATTTTGAATACTCACAAAACTCCGTAAGTATTGAAAACTCTGTTGAGACTTATGGAATCAAATTGGATGATGGAAGAGCATTTCAGATTCACTTTCCAATTGGTAACGATGAATCAAAAGGAGCAATTTTAGATGCTAACGATAGACCACTGTATATCATAAGTAGAAATGCTTATATCGAATATAAAGATGTTTACGGATTATAACAAAGTGTATAACAATGGCTAAAAAAACATAGGGGATTTAGTGGTTATTCGGAAGTTCAGTACTTCTAGAAAGTACGCCAACACAAAATTTTGATAATGAAAAAAGAAAAGTAAATTATAAAAATATTTAGCTTGGCTAAGTGCTTGATCGGAAATTAATCGCTTATTTAATCCCGTACTAACCATAGCCGAAGCCGTTAGCCGCAATAAAATGAAACTAATACACATAATTACAGTCTTGATTTTTTCAACTTCTTGTGGACAGACAAAAACTGACCAAGAATCAGTGAACGAAAAAAAAACAGAATTTGAATCAAATAAATTGAGTTTATCTGATACAATAATAAATTTTATGTGGAGAGATATGAAGTACGACTCTACACTAAATGATTCTTTTAGTTTGATATTTTTGAATACAAACTACATAAGCACAATGACCAATCAAGAAAAAGCTGCGATTGGCTATGTTTCTACCTTTATTGGAAACGAATGTTGGTGGGACGGAGAAGCAAATGATGACAGAAGCAATTTAGACTGTAAAATAATTACTGCTCTTGGATTAGGGTATCAATGTTCAGAAAGCCACCTTGGATATTTAAGAAAATGGTTCTCAGATGACAAAGAAGTTTTATCCGAACTTGAAAAATCAAACTGCCCAACAACTCCCTATACCGCAATAAGTCAAAATACTTTCGACAAAATTGTAATAAACACTAAAGGAGATTCTATTTCTGTTTATTATGAAGCAGGTGGCGTTAATGTAAGAGAACAGGAAAGTTGGGAATGGTCTGAGACTGTTTATTTCATTGCGACAACTAATAATTTGAAGCTAATTAAAAAAGATAGATCAGAAGTCAATCATGAAAAATTTGAAATGACTGAAGAATGAAAAAAGCTGCTAACATAGAACTGTGCTTAAAAACAACTAATAATTGACTTATTTTTTAGTTTGCTAATTTCAATGTACTTCTATATGTAGCATCATACTTTACTCCTGATTTTACGATTGCAAATGCCTGTTTTAGCAGCTTATTACACACGGCCAATAATGCTAACTTTTTGCTCTTACCCTTGGCCACTATCCTGTCAAATAATGCTTTGCAAGCTGCATTGCAATTGCACGCTGTAAAACTGCACATAAACAGCAAATTCCGCAACGCCCTTACCCCTTCCTCAAGGTAAAACCAAACGTACTGCCTATACCAACGGTGCTTCGCACATTGATCGTTTGTTTGTGAGCTTCTATGATGTGCTTTACAATGGCTAGTCCTAAGCCACTGCCTCCTTGGTCGCGGCTTCTTCCTTTGTCTGTACGGTAAAATCGCTCAAACAAGCGGGGCAAGTGTTCTTCTGCTATCCCCTCGCCATTGTCTGCTATTTCGGTAAGGATACTCTTGTCCATATCATAAAACCCAATGAGAACCGTCCCCTCATTCTTGCCGTATTTTATCGCATTCACGATAAGGTTAACCAGCACTTGCCGTACCTTGGCTTTGTCTCCTTCTACTAAGATAGATTTGGCATTTTGCTTTTTGAAACCAACAACGACCTTCTTTTCGTTCGCTTGGTTTTCTACCATTTCTATCACTTCCTCTGCCAGCTTCACCACGTCAAACAGCTCGATGTCCAATGGCGGTTTATTGCCCTCCAACTTACTTATGCTGGTAAGCTCGTCTACTAGTTCTATAAGTCGTTCTGTACTATTGCTCGCCTTGGTTAAGAAAAGGTGATTCACCTTTTTGTCTTCCAAGGCTCCATCCAGTAGGGTGTGTATATAGCCTTGTATACTTTGTATGGGCGTTTTTAGCTCATGGCTTACATTGCCCAGAAACTCATGCCTATAGTTTTCTTGCTCCTTGAGTTGGTCTACCTCCTTGCGGTTCTCGAGCATCCAGTCGAGCACTTCATTGCTTACGGTTTCTATGGGGTCATTGTCGTACTTATCTAAGGCACGTAGCTCATTAGCGTCATGCGTCTTAAATCGGTATATACTCTTGTATATGAGTTTTATCTTGTTGTAAATGAACTCCTGCAAGAGGTAGTTGAACACCAAAAAACACACGCACAGCACTACTACAAAATTGACCATAGAAACCAGCACATCTCTACTGGCTACAGCGATAATCACCGTAGATATGGCCGCCGCTAGCAAACCCGCAATAAATGCTATGGAACGTGGATTGGTATTCTTTTTCACTCTACAAATTTATAGCCTACTCCTTTGATTGTCTTGATGCGGTGATCTCCTATCTTTTCCCGAATCTTGCGTATGTGCACGTCTATCGTTCTATCGACTACATCTACATCGTAACCCCATACTTTGTTGAGTATTTTCTCCCGCGTGTACACTTGGCCTGGCTTACTAGCAAGCAAGTAGAGGAGCTCAAACTCCTTCTTGGGAAGGACTAATTTTTCTCCACGTAAGCTTACATCAAACGTATTCCGATTGATTGTGATATCTCCAATAGACAACGTGTCTGCTGGTATGTTTTCTTTTTTTCGCTTGAGCAACGCTTTTACGCGGCTGGTCAATACGCGAGGCTTTATAGGCTTCTTGATATAGTCGTCTGCTCCTACGTCAAATCCCGCTAGCTCGGAGTACTCCTCGCCACGTGCTGTTAAAAAAGCAATGTACACATCTTTCAAATCGGGATCTTGGCGTATCTGACGGCATGCCTCTATGCCATCCATTATGGGCATCATTATATCCAATAGTATGAGATCGGGTTGCTTGTCTTTCGCCTTGGCTACTGCTTCTCGCCCATTATTGGCTGTGTAGCACTTGTACCCTTCTTTTTCGAGGTTGTACTTTACCAGTTCTAAGATGTCTTGCTCGTCATCTACTATAAGTATCTTTTTTGCCATATCTATGCGTACAATAGTCTCTCCATAAAACCACTATAACATTACCCCAAAGTTAAGAGAATATTATTTCCAGATGATAGCATTGTCTGTGCTTGTTTGTTTTGGCCTGCGATACGTGGTATAGATATAGGAGCCACTCATATTGCTCAACGCCTTTTCTTCATACAGGGTGTCGCTCACATTGGTCATCGTACACACCTTCACCAAACTATCTATACCGCCAGGCAAACTTTGTCCCTGTGGGTTTTCGGCGAGTTTGTGGAACCGTAAGGTGTACATACTATCATTTTGCCACGCTATCTTAAACGCTGTCAGCATACGATTTGCTCGAATGTATTCTTCTTGCAAGGTGTCCGTTCTATTGACCAAAAACACACCAAAGGGACTCACTTTATAGTAGAATTGACCTGTTCGCCATGAGGCGTACAATGCCGTTTTTTCATTGGCCTGTGTGGCTTCTTCCGAGGGTTTTTCAGATGTGCAAGCTACCAATGCTACAAGCACAGATAGCAGTATCATCTTGTACATGTTTAGTCGAGCAATTGCTTCAGCAGTCCTTCTAGTTCATGACTGCGAAAACCTGATTTGTAGATGCGGCCTTCTTTGTCTAGCAAAAATGTAGCGGGGATACTACGTACTCCATACAATTGTGCTGCACTGGATTTCCATCCTCCTAGATCACTTACGTGTTTCCACGTTAGACCATCTTTGGCTATAGCAGCTTTCCATTTGCTTGCACTATTGTCAAGAGACACTCCGTATATCTCAAATCCTTTGTCTTTGTACCTTTCATAAATGGCTTTTACCGCAGGATTCTCTCTGCGACATGGACCACACCAACTTGCCCAAAAATCGATAAGGACCACTTTACCTCTTAGCGATGATAAAGCGAGCGTTTCCCCTTCGGGTGTTTTTAGGTTAATATCTGGAGCCATTGCTCCTGCAGTATTCGATCCAAATTGCTTAGCCAATGCTTGTAAGTTTTTGGTATAGCTGGATGCCGGCATGGTCTTTCCCATTTTTTCACTAGCGAGTAAAATAAGCTTGGGTTCTGGCTTGTTAAAAAGATACTTCACCGCAAAATATGTAGCAGGTGTTGCCTTCTCATTTCGAATAAAGTCTTCAATGTTTTGAGAACGCTTTTTTGTTAACGCTTCATAGCGTTGGTTAATGTTTTTACGCAATTCAGGCGTTACCGTAGTAGGGTCCATGCCTTGTACTTCTGCATTGAACTCTGCCATGGTGACCTCAAACTGTGTGTACGCATTATACAACTTCAGCATTTCGGTATTATACATACCACCCTCCATAGTAATCTCGTATGATTTTGTTTTGGTGATACTCATTTTTACGTTTGCACCCGTCTCTAGTACCAGTGGTATTCCTGGAGGCTGCGGACTGCCAAAAGTGATATAGTACAATGAGCTCTCTTCTGCCGCTTCACCAGCAAACTTCAAGGCTCCCTTTTTCACGTAGGCACTATCTTTTATGTCTAGCTTAGTGTCTGTAATTCTACTCAATATCACCAATGATTTATCTGGCAGATTGGTGGTTATGTTTAAGGTAAAACCTTTACCCAGTGCTGCATTATCCCTTGCATTCACACAAGCGGTTGCAGATAGTATTATCGTTAATGATAGTAGTAGATTCTTAATATTCATTTCTCTCATTCTTTATTCTGTAGCGTATAGTACAATGACTATACCATCTTTCATTAATTATTTAACGCTTTGGCAAGCAGCTGGTTTGTTTTCTTTGGGTCAGCCTTGCCTCCACTCTTCTTTTTCACTTGTCCTATGAACAGACCGATTAAGTTTGTCTTTCCTGACTTGTAGGCTTCCACCTTATCTGGAAACTCCGCCAAAACCTCATCTATCCATGTTTGCAGTGCATCGTCATCATCCATTAGTGCTAGGTTGTGTTCTTGTATTAGCTCCATCACTTTATGGCTTGGGTTTTCTAACAACAGCGGAAAAACCGTTTGCTCTGCAACACTAAAGTTAATCGTACCCTGGTCTATAGACGCTATAATGTCTGCAATAGTTGCAGGACTCAACGGGAAGTTTTCTATGTGTGTAGCATGGCTATTTACCCAACTTTTTACAGCACCCATCACCCAGTTGGCTGCTGCTTTATAATTCGTTGTTTCCTCACATACCGCAATGAAGTAGTCTGCCACCTCTTTGCTCTCTGTCAGTATACCTGCATCGTAGTCATTTAACTTAAGCTCACCTGTAAACTTCTGAAAAAGCTCTTTAGGCAAAGCAGGCATTCGCTCTCGCATCTCTACTATCCACTCCTGAGTAACCACGAGTGGCGGCAAGTCTGGTTCTGGAAAGAAACGGTAGTCGTTTGCATCTTCCTTGCTACGCATGCTAAAAGTAGTGCCTTTCATAGCATCAAAACTGCGTGTTTCGGAGAATATCTCTTCTGCATTATCCGCCATCTTACACTGACGTTCAAATTCATGCTCTATCGCTTTTTTCACGTTAGACATAGAGTTCATGTTCTTCACCTCTACTTTCACCCCAAACGCTTCTCTTCCGAGTGGTCTTATAGATACATTGGCATCGCACCTAAGGCTACCTTCTTCCATATTGCCATCGCATACCCCGAGATACCGCACAAGTTTTCTAACTTCAGACAGAAAGGCATATGCCTCATCTCCGCTTCTGAAATCGGGCTCCGTTACGATCTCTACTAACGGAGTTCCTGCACGGTTATAGTCCATTAGGGTATTCACAATATCCAAATCGTGAAGGCCCTTACCGGTATCTTCCTCCATATGGATTCTCGTAAGATTTATATCTTTTGTTTTGCCGTCTGGCAAGGTGATTTCTACCTTACCGTTGTTACAAATAGGCGTATCCATCTGCGTAACTTGGTATCCTTTAGGCAAATCGGCATAGAAGTAATTTTTTCTATCGTAGGTGTTGTACTCTCTGATATCACAATCGCAAGCTAAACCCAGCATTATCGCCATATTAACTGCTTCTTTATTGTGCACGGGCAACGTACCGGGGTGACCCAAACTAATAGGACTTACCAAGGTATTGGGTGCTGCACCAAAGGCTACTTCGTCTGCACAAAATGCCTTAGACTTGGTATTGAGTTGAGCGTGTATTTCTAGTCCAATGACTACTTCGTATTTGTCGTTTTTTAACATTGCTATGCGTTTACAAATGTAGTGGCTAATTCTTTCACTTTTGGCAATCCGCTAGAGTCTGCCCCACCAGCTTGAGCAAAGAATGGTTGACCTCCGCCACCGCCTTTCACTTCTCTAGCCCACTCACGTATGAGTTGACCTGCATTCCAGCCTTTGTCTTTTATCAGATTATCACTAATCATAATACTGATACTGGGCTTGCCATCTATATCTGCTAATAAAACACAAAACAGACTTTCAATCTCTTCTTTAAATTGGAAACACAA
>CAWVTO010000110.1:0-6892 GCA_963932895.1 uncultured bacterium | reverse complement strand
TTCCTGATTTACCAAAGCCTATCCTCTTATCGCTACAAAGACAATATAGCCGATGTAGCAAGTTAAAAACAGTATTCCTGTGGGTTTCCCTATTTGCATTTTACCCTTTTTGCCTCTCATTACACTAAAAATAATAAGGCACGAAGCGATAATAAGCACAACGATATCTGAGTTGATGGCGGGGTCATATTTCATTGGGTTTATGATGGCACTGAGACCGAGTACCCATAGTAGGTTGAAAATATTGGAACCAATTACGTTGGCGATAGCAATGTCTGTATTCTTCTTATAAGCTGCCATGGCAGAAGTAACCAACTCTGGTAGAGAAGTACCTATGGCTACTATTGTAAGGCCTATCATGTTTTCGCTCAGACCAAACTGTTGTGCAATGGCTACAGCTCCGTCTACTACCCATTTTCCGCCCAGAAAAAGTCCCGTCATTCCGAGCAGTACAAATAGGATAGACTTGCCCATGGGTAAGTCCTTTTCTGGAGCATCTTCTATCATATCTGATCTTCCTCCGCGAGCTAATTTTACGATGTACATCATAAAAAGCCCAAAGAAAAAGAGAAATATAACACCGTCAAACCGGCTAATCGTGAGCTCGTAATCTGGATTAAAGATGGGAGCATTGGCTGCAAAAGCAACGATTAATAATGCCAGAATGGAGTACGGTATTTCAGAGAATATCGTGCTTTCTTTTATTTTGAGCGGGAAAATACAAGCCGCTATGCCGAGTATCAGTAATACATTGGCTATGTTAGACCCAATGACATTGCCTATTGCAATATCAGAAGCATCGGAGGCACTTGCCAGAATGTTTACAATCAACTCTGGCATGCTTGTACCCATACTTACTATCGTAAGACCTATAACGAGGTCGGATACATTGTATTTTTTGGCAATAGAAGCAGAACCAGTAACCAGCCAGTCTGCCCCTTTAACAAGGGATACAAACCCGATGATGAAAAGTAGGTATATCAACATTCGGCTGCAAATATGCCGAAATTTCTTTGGTCGACAATCTTTGCTATTCGTCTAAATTAAGGAGAAATGTTATTTGGGTTAATATGAAACCAAACAATACATCATACGTTTGTGCTAACAAAGAAAGAGATGAGAGTTCATATATTAGTATCACTAATACTACTTACCTTGGTAGGTTTTGCACAAGAATTTACCATAAGCGGACGGGTGAAAGACGCATCTAATGGCGAAACACTGCTGGGGGCTACCATTTTGGTAGAAGGCGGAGGCGGTGCTATTACCAACGAGTACGGATTTTATTCCATAACCTTGGATGCCGGCACGTATACCGTTACGTATAAGTACTTGGGTTATAGCGACATAGAAGAGACGGTTGTTCTAAACGAGAATAAGACACTAAATATAGAACTTGGCGAAAAAGCCAACGAGATAGGTGCTGCTGTAGTAAGTGCAAAGGCATTAGAGAAGAGAGTAGAGAACAAAAAGATAAGTGTTGTAAAACTAGAGACGGCTAAAATTAAGGAGATTCCGGTGATCTTTGGTGAGGTTGATATTCTCAAAACTATAACTCTATTGCCGGGTATACAATCTGCTGGTGAGGGTAATTCGGGTTTCAATGTACGTGGAGGTTCTCAAGACCAAAACTTGATATTGCTAGACGAGGCAACAGTATATAATGCTTCTCACCTACTGGGCTTTTTTAGTGTTTTCAATGGCGATGCTGTGAAAGACCTGGAAGTTTACAAAGGGGGCATTCCTGCCAAATATGGAGGCCGTCTATCATCCATTGTAGACATTAAGATGAGAGATGGGAATGCTAAGAAATTTGCTGCCATTGGCGGTATCGGGACTATATCCAGTAGACTTACGCTAGAGGGTCCTATCGTAAAAGATAAATCGAGTTTTATGATTGCAGGACGCAGAAGTTATGCAGACCTGTTTCTACCGCTGGCACCAGACGAGAGCATTCAAAACAGTAAACTGTTTTTCTATGATTTGAATTTAAAGGCAAACTATGAATTAAGCGATAAAGATAGAATATATGTGAGTGGCTACTTTGGTAGAGATGTGCTTGGACTTAGCGAATTGTTTGCCATCAACTGGGGAAATACTACTGCTACCCTCAGATGGAATCACTTGGTGAACGACAAGATGTTTGTGAACACCTCGTTGGTTTATAGTGATTTCAATTATGGAGTGGACATAAATTTTGCAGAAAACGCAAGTTTCGGACTGGATCAAGCGATTAACGACATATACATCAAGTCAGATTGGACCAATTTTCTAAACCAAAAAAGTAAATTAAACTTTGGTGGTCAGGTAATTTATCACCGCTTCAACCCCGGACTATTTGCACCAAACAATGAAGAGTCTGCTGTCGTCTTTCAGGAAACACAAATCGAAAAAAGAAAGGCTTTGGAAAGTGGATGGTATATAGATCACGAGTACAAACACAGTACTCGACTAAATTTCAGGTACGGACTTAGACTATCTACTTTTAGCAATATAGGAGGCACAGAGTATGCCTATACCAAAAACCCCGAAACAGCTGAACCCATAAGCGAATTGACAGACACTACAGTGTACGGTTCAGACGAGTTGTATAATACGTATTGGGGTTTAGAACCAAGAGCTTCTATTAGCTATAATCTTTCCACTACCATGGCACTCAAGGGGTCGTATAACCGTACTTTTCAGTACGTACAGCAAGCTACCAATACGTCTTCTTCTTTTCCTACCGACCAATGGTTTAGTGTAAATCAAAACATAAAACCACAGCGGGCAGATCAAGTAGCCGTTGGACTTTTCAAAAATTTTGATATTGGGTTAGAAACGTCTGCTGAAGTGTACTACAAATGGTTGAAAAATCAGATAGACTATCGGGATAACGCTCAGTTGGCATTTAATGAAAACCTGGACGGAGAACTTCTCATAGGAGATGGGTGGGCGTACGGTGCAGAGTTTTATGTGGCTAAAACAGAAGGCAGCTCGTCTGGATTTGTCTCGTATACATGGGCCAAAACCATTCGTCAAATAAATGGTATAAGCGGAGACAATCCGTATGTGGCAGGTTTCGACAGACGACACAACCTTTCGGTTGTCTTCACCCAAAAATTCAGTAAACGCCTCTTGGCTACGGCTTCTTTTGTATTTGCTAGCGGCCAGCCGCTGACTACTCCGGTAGGTAAATATTTCTACAACGGTGAGTGGCAGACCACCTATAACGATCAAGAACGAAACAACTTTAGGTTACCCGCCTATCATAGAGCAGATATAGGTGTTACGCTAAAAGGTAAGGAAAAACCAAATAAGCGGTTAAAAAGCAGCTGGAATTTTTCCATATACAACCTGTACAACAGAGAAAACCCGTATGCACTTTACTTTAGAGAGATAAGCAACACGGATTTAGAGAAGTTTCCAGAGGCACAAGTTGGAAATACTGCTGCACTCCAAACAACGCTATTTAAGATAATACCTGCCATCACCTGGAACTTTGAATTTTAAGATATACCCAATGAAAAAATTAGTATTATTGGCCATAGCGGCTATTGCATTTACTGCTTGCGAGAAGATAGTAGACATAGAAATACCTTCAGAGGAGTCTCGTCTAGTCATAGAGAGTGAGATATATAATATCAAAGACCTTTGGAAAGTAAAGCTTTCTGCCAGCCAACCCTACTTTGATCAAGATAGTGCAGACGATGTATCTACTGCTTCTGTTTTCATCACAGAATTAGGTGGAGACACTGTGTTTTTAAGCTATACAGATACGGGAATGTATGTATCTGCCGATAGTCATCAGTGTATTGTAGGAAACGCATATGAACTCAATGTGGCGTACAATGGTCAAGTGTATAAAGCAACGGAAGAACTCCAAAATGCTTTGCCTATCGATGAGCTTTTATCCTTCTTTTTGCCTCCAAACGACAGGTCTTTTCCTACCGGAAATTATGTGTTCGTACAAGGACAAGTAGATAACACAAAGAAGAATTTTTATCTTTTCAAAACGTATAGAAATGATACACTCAAGTCGAGTGATTTGGATAATGACGAGTTTGGGTCTGTATCCCTTCTCAATTCATTTTTTAATGTGAATGACATACTCGGTGAGATTTCTAGGAATAAACTACCTAGACCTATCCTATTTGATGTTGCAGAGGGTGATACAATCGACGTAGAGCAATTTGCCATCACAGAGGAGTATTTTAAATTTTTGTTTGACCTTAGTGCTCAGCAATCCAGAAGTGGAACTCCATTTGACCCGCCGCCAGCGAACCCCAATAATAATATTAGCAATAGGGGGTTGGGCTACTTCAGCGTAGCACATCTTGAGAAAAGAAGATTGGTGGTAGAGGAGTAAAGCTTACTCGTTCCTCATCTTGTCGAGTAGCATATTGAGCTGCTCGTATTCCAAAACGGTCAGGTTGCTATGAGCGTTTATTATGTCATCTACCAATTTGCTAAGCTCCGTGAGCAAATCGCTGCCTTCTTGTGTAAGTGAAATGTCTACTTGACGTTTGTCGTAGCTGCAGGGAACACGCTCTGTTAGGTTTTTGTGGTCTAGTTTATCTACTAGTCTGGAGGCGTTAGACATCTTGTCCACCATTCGCTTAGTTATTTCATTTACTGCCACTGGTTTTGGGTGTTGTCCTTTCAGTATTCGCAGTACATTGAATTGCTGTACAGATACATTGTGCTTTTTTAATGCGGTATTTATAAGTCCATAAATGTAGCTGTGCGTATATGAGATATTAACCATAGCCTTCTCTGCTTGGTTGGCAAACGCGTTTTGTTGTATCTGATTTTCTAAGCTCATTGGTAAATTAAAACACACAAATATGACAAAATAATGTTAACCAGCTTAATGCCCCGTCGATTATGATCATTTTATCCGTTCAAAATGGATAAAACTACTCATTATTGCAGGTACCAATCGAAAGTACTAAATGTCAAGAATAATCGTCTTTGTTGTTTTTCTCCTTCTATTTTTTGCAATGGATGTATATGTCTTTCAAGGCTATAGATTATTGGTAAGAAGGTGGGCTCCAGGTTATGGTATGTTACTCAATATTTTGTATTGGGCTATTCCCGTAACGCTATTGTTGCTTATCGTTGGCACGTGGCTGTTTTCTGCCGACCCTACCAAAAACGGAATAATGATGTGGTCCTCAAGTATTTTGTTTGGCCTTTTCATTGCCAAGTTCGTTTGGGTGGTTTTCATGGTTATAGACGATATCGTACGGTTGGTCAAACTTGGTGGCCAAAAAGTAAAAGGGGATACGGACGGCACGCATATAACACGTTCCCGATTTATAGTCACCACAGGTGCGTTGCTGGCGGGCACTGTTTTTGGTACTATGCTATACGGTGTTGCCAGTGGAGCACATAACTATACCGTGATGCGTCGCAAGCTAAAACTAAAGAACCTTCCCAAAGCTTTCCAAGGGTTTAAAATTGCACAAATATCTGACGTGCACTCAGGTAGTTTCTGGAGCAAAGACGGAGTGAAACGTGGTATACAAATGATACTGGACCAGAAACCAGACGCTATATTTTTTACCGGTGATTTGGTCAACAGTAAATCCAGTGAGTTTGATGATTTCAAAGAAATATTTAGCAAGTTAGAGGCTCCGTGTGGTGTATTTTCTGTACTGGGAAATCATGACTATGGAGACTACTACAGGTGGCCAGACAAAAATGGAATAACCAAAGAGCAAAACCTACAAAAACTAAAAGACCACCAAGCAGATATGGGGTGGAACCTGCTCATGAACGAGAGTAAAGTATTGGAAAAAGATGGCGAAAAACTCGCTATACTGGGCGTAGAAAACTGGAGTGGACACTTGCGTTTTCCAAAATACGGCAAACTAAACGAAGCCTATGCTGGAGTGGCAGACATAGAAAACAAGCTGTTGCTATCTCATGACCCAAGTCACTGGCGAGCAGAGGTATTAAAAGACTATCCCGCTATAGATGCCATGTTTGCTGGTCATACGCACGGCATGCAGTTTGGTATAGATACCAAATATTATAAATGGAGCCCTGTAAAATACCAATATCCAGAGTGGGCAGATCTGTACGAAGAAAATGGTCAATACCTGTATGTGAATAGGGGATTTGGTTACCTCGGCTACCCGGGTAGAGTTGGTTTCTTGCCAGAGATTACCGTGTTTGAGCTGGAGACTGCTTAACCAACAACAAATCGTGCCTTAGCTTTCACAAGCTCCGACAAAAACTCCGGATTATCTTCCAATTTATTTCCTACTACTACCACATCCGCTCCCGCAGCAAATACGGCTTCGGCTTCTTCACGGGTTTTTATACCCCCACCTACTATTACAGGAGTATCTACTTCATTTTTCACCGCAGCTATAAGCTTGGATGATGCGTGTTGGTGTGCACCGCTGCCGCAATCTAGGTAGATGAGTTGCTGGCCCAGCTGTGTGCCCGCTAGTGCCGTGGCTGCCGCTATACCGGGCTTGTCTTGCGGTATGGGTGTGGTGCCGCTTATATAACTTACGGTTGTGGTCCTTCCGCCGTCTACAAGGATGTATCCGGTAGAGAGTATTTCCAGTCCAGAGCGTTTTAGCTTGTGTGCAGATTCTACGTGTCTGCCTATGAGCAGATCAGAGTTTCTTCCACTAATGAGGCTCAATAGTAAAATAGCGTCTGCTTGATTATCGATCTGATTTGGACTGCCTGGAAAAATGATTAATGGCTTTTTTGTCCGCTTTTTTAATTCGGCAAGGCATGTTTTCATGCTTCCATCTGTCACCAAACTTCCTCCTACAAATAAAAAATCTACTTGGTCAAAATTTGGATGAAAAACAAGGGTATCCAACTGATTGTCAGCTGATTTATCGGGGTCTATCAGCACAGCCACCATTTTTTGGTTGGCATGCAT
>CAWVTO010000109.1:0-6902 GCA_963932895.1 uncultured bacterium | reverse complement strand
GATTCAGTATATCTTTAACACGGCTTCATTTTTAGGGCCTCTGCTACTATTAGGTTTAGGGACTGTTTTAGTAAAGTACTTTTCAAATTTCAGTCAAAATGAATCTAAAAAGCAGTTGTTTTATGGATTAGTCTTTGGAATCACATTATTTAATGTGCTATCATTTCTTGTTGTTATATTGCTTTTTCAAAATGAAGTCCTTCAATTTTTCAAGACGAATCATGGATTAAGCCTTGCGACGATTTATGCTGCCATATTAGTAAGTGCGATTCATCCATTCATTACACTTTCCATCGCTTACTCTAGTAATCATGGTCGTATTGCCATGCCAAGTCTGATGCAGAACCTTATTAAGGCAATTTTGCCAGTGCTTGTCGTTTTCTACCACTTTGATTTTTATTCGTTCACAACATTAATTAGATTATTAATTGTCTATTACACCTGTTTGTGCGGTTTGTATTTTCTCTATATCAGGAAATTGGATAGCTTCAAGCCTAGTTTTAGTCTGTCTGAGATCAGAACAAATTTGCCAATCAAAGAGATGTTTGGTTTTGCCATGTTCAGTTTATTAGCCAGTTTCGGAGCAATTCTTATGAATCAAATCGATATCCAAATGATAGCTCTACTTCTAGGTACATATGATACTGGATTATATAGTTGGAGTTTTTTCATAGCAAACTCATTGGCCATACCTCTTGGGCTATTGGCCTCAATTACAATGCCATTGATATCCAAATTCTGGAAGGCAAATGATATAGAGGAATTGAATAAGATTTACGGACAGTCATCCAGATCTCTGATTGTAATATCTGTTGGGCTTTTTACCTGTATAGTGGTTGGCTTGGATGATTTATTTGTGATAATGCCAAAAGGAGATGAATTTATTTTGGCCAAGTGGACCGTAATAATGCTTTGCATAGCCAAGATTATAGACATGGCAGCAGGCCTTAATAGCCAAATTCTTGCCATGTCTAAGAGCTATCGCTATTTATTGTTGTTTCTAGGTGCCTCGGCCATTTCTAATGTTGGGTTAAATGCATTGTTAATTCCAAACTATGGGATAGAGGGAAGTGCACTTGCAACAGTAGTGTCTATCTTTATTTATAATATATTGAAGTACCGTTTTCTTAAGAAAAAATTTAACTTGAGACCTATGGCATTTAAATCGCTGGTAGTTGTTCCAATAGCCGCAGTATTGTACATTATTGCTCGTTTTATACCACATTTCATATCAGGATTTCTAAATATTATCGCATTTTCGGGTAGTGTTTTCTTCATTTATTACTTCATTGCTTACAAGTTAAAGCTCGCTCCAGAACTCAACGGTTTTGTGAATAAGCAGTTGCGGAGACTAAATTTAAAACCATTTGATTAAAACTGGAGTCTAAGTTCTATTTATCGCCTCACATTTAGGGGATAAAAACAGATTTAGTTTTCGTGCTTGGTCTCATGATAGTATAACTAGGTGAGGGCTAGACTAGTATTAGTCTTGCCTACAAAAGCAAAACTGGTTTAAATAATGCTGCACTGATAGTAGCGATGCGTTGAGCAATGCTTCTTTGGCATTTTCTGCCCCTAAAAGAATTTTCTTTTTAGTCTTGGATTAACGAATATTGCAAGACAAAATGAATAATATTCTAGTAACAGGAGCCGCAGGGTTTATTGGGTTTCACTTAGTGAGCCTTTTATTGAGGGATTCCGAAAACAATATTGTTGCCTTAGATAACATAAATGACTATTACGACACCTCTTTGAAGCATAGTAGGTTACGTCAGTTAGGGGTGAAGTATGAGCACAATGTTTGGACTTCTTCAGTAAGTAATTTGAAATTTATTCATTCTGATTTATCTGAAAAAGATAGGTTGGCAAATCTGATACGTGAAAATAAAATAAATTACGTTGTACACTTAGCAGCCCAAGCTGGAGTTAGATATTCTCTCGAAAATCCAGATTCTTATGTGCAGAGCAACCTAGTAGAATTTGTGAATTTGTGTGAGTGTGTCAAAGAAGCTGACATTAAGCATTTTATTTTTGCTTCTAGTTCCTCGGTCTATGGTGTAAATAACGAAGTGCCTTATAGGGAAACAGATGATACGTCTAAGCCAATTAGTCTGTACGGAGCAAGTAAAAAAGCAAATGAAGTCATAGCTCACTCATACGCTCAATTGTACGGAGTTACTACAACAGCACTTCGCTTTTTTACAGTATATGGCGAATGGGGTCGGCCAGACATGGCCTACTTTAGTTTCTCTAATCTCATAACTCAAGGAATGCCCATCAATATTTTTAACAACGGTAAATTAAGTAGAGATTTTACCTATATATCAGATATAGTAAAGAGTATAAAATTATTACTTCAGAAGCGAGCAGTTGCTGAAGAGCAAAATCCCTTTGAGATTTTTAATATAGGGAACAGCTCTCCAGTACAATTAATGGATTTCATCGCTACACTAGAAGATGCATTAGGTCAAAAAGCGGAAAAAATATACAAGGAAATGCAGGATGGAGATGTCTATCATACATATGCTGATACGACTAAACTTCAAGACTATATTGGTTTCACTCCAGAAGTGCCGCTAAAAGAAGGTATTAAGAATTTTGCGGAATGGTACAAAAGTTATTATAACGTCTAATACTTTTTAATAAGTAATCCTTAGTAACCCTACAGATTAATTTACATTTGTCACCAAACTGAAGAATACAATGCTCAACATTATTTTATTTGGCCCTCCAGGGGCAGGAAAAGGTACGCAAAGCACGAAACTTATCGGGAAATACGGACTTACTCACCTGTCTACGGGTGATGTCTTTAGATACAACATAAAGAATCAAACCACACTTGGAGTTTTAGCCAAAAGCTTTATCGACAAGGGGGAGCTAGTCCCAGATGAGGTGACCAACAATATGGTAAAAGACTTTTTGGAGCGTAATGCAAACGAAAACGGCTTCATCTTTGACGGATACCCACGTACCATAGCTCAAGGGGAGAACCTAGAGAAGGTGCTTAGTGAGATGGGAACATCTGTAACTATGATGCTAGCACTAGAGGTAGAAGAAGATGAGCTCGTGAAACGATTGTTGGAGCGAGGCAAAACCAGCGGCAGAGTAGATGATCAAAATGAAGATACTATACGCAACCGCTTTAGAGTATACCAGAAAGAGACGTCTCCGCTAGCTGCGTTCTATTCAGAGCAAGGAAAGTATATGGGAGTGCACGGTATGGGTACTGTAGATGCCATATTTGATAGACTCTGTCACGCAATTGAGGCGAAATTGCCTTAGTTGCTTTTTTAGTATAAAACAAACCACAAAATAAGCAAATGAGTAATCAGAATTTCATAGACTACGTAAAAATTTGCGGTAAAAGTGGAAACGGTGGACCCGGTAGCCATAGTTATTTCAGAGACAATCTGAACGCCAAAGGTGGCCCAGATGGAGGCGATGGAGGTAAAGGCGGTTCTATCATACTGCGAGGCAACTCACAGTTATGGACGCTAATGCACCTCAAGTTTAAACGACACGTATACTGCGAACACGGTGCTCCAGGAAAGAAAAAACACCAAACGGGTAAGAGTGGCAAAAACCAAATAGTAGAAGTGCCGCTTGGTACAGTCATAAAAGACCCTGAGACGTTTGAGATTATTGGTGAAGTCACAGAAGAAGGACAAGAGTATATAATCTTAAAAGGAGGTAAAGGTGGACTTGGTAATGCCAATTTTAAGAGTGCTACCAACCAAACACCACGATATGCTCAACCCGGTCAACCCGGTAGAGAGCAGTGGTTTGTACTGGAGCTAAAAGTGCTTGCAGATGTTGGCCTTGTTGGTTTGCCAAATGCCGGTAAATCTACGCTACTTAGCGTTGTTTCGGCGGCTAAGCCAGAAATTGCAGATTACGCATTTACTACACTTACCCCAAACTTGGGTATCGTGAAATACCGTGACTACAAGTCATTTGTAATGGCAGATATTCCTGGTATCATAGAAGGGGCAAGTGATGGCAAAGGATTGGGACACAGATTTCTAAGACACATAGAGAGAAACGCTGCGTTGTTATTTATGATATCGGCAGACAGTGACGATATCAATGCAGAGTATAAGACACTACTCAACGAATTGCAAAAATTCAACGAAGAGCTAATGTATAAACAGCGAATACTGGCTATCACCAAAACAGATATGCTGGATGAAGAGCTAGAAGAGGCAATACGCCAAGATATAGAGGTAGATTGTGAAGTAGTGTTTATCTCCGCAGTGAGTGGCAAAGGAATACAAAACCTCAAAGACCAACTTTGGGCAATGATGCAGAGCTAAAACGACTATGAAGTTGGTCGACAAAATAGTGTTTGTCCTTCTTTTTGGATTGTTGCTTTTTGTTTCGGTCAATAGGCATTCTCGCCACCCACGATTTAATTATCATTCTCAGATTTATTCGGATAAGGCAGGATATCAAGTGTATTTGCCTGCTACCTTTTACTACGAGTGGAATGCGGCACAAATGCCTGTAGAAATTGATTCTTTAGTCGGTTCAGGATTCTCGTGCATAGACAATAAAATTCGTACAAAGTATCCTATAGGTGTAGCCGTAATGCAATTGCCGTTTTTTGCTGTAGCTGCGGCTATAGACTATGTGCAGGGAGAGCATGTGTATTTGGGCTTTACTGAAAATCAACATCTGGCACTCAATTGGTCTACCACGCTATACGGTACGCTAGCTTTGCTGCTTATTTTTCTCATAGCCGTACAACAATGGAACCTTATTCGAGGACAAGCACACTTGCTGGTGTTTTTGCTATTTGGGTGCAGTAATTTACTCTACTACCTCACTCGCGACGCAGGAATGGCTCATGCGTATTTGTTGTTTTGTTATTCCCTAATAATGTACTTGTATTATCGATTCTTGGCCACTAGGAGTTGGATGGTATTGGCAGGAGTAGTTGCTATATCACTGCTAGCTCTAAGTATACGGCACATTAATGGGTTGTTTTTTGCGGTTGCAGGCGTTTACTTCCTTTTAACCTATCGCAGTCGACTGAATGAAGTGGCTAGAAATACTTGGGCAAAAGGAGTTGGTATTGGGTCTATAATAGGGTGTCTTCCGTTCGTCTTACAACTGCTTTACAATCAATACGCTTTCGGTTCTTTTGGTGCTACAGGTTATGCCAACGAGTCTTTTTCCAATTGGGATAATATCAAGCTTCTAGAACTATGGTTTGCCCCCAATAATGGGGCATTACTCTATGCACCCATACTGATAATAGCCCTTTATGGTATTGCAAAATACTACAAACAGAATGGTCATTTGTTATGGTTTCTAGGGCTGTTTTTACTTATTAGTGTAGTGTATGGAGCGTGGTGGTCACCAACATTAGGTTGTGGTTTTGGACACAGAGGCTTTACTGAGTTTTTTGTATTTTTTAGTTTGCCTATGGCCTGGGTAATTAGGCATTGGACAGAAAAAGAACAGCGGGTAGCCTGGGCTATTGGGTTAGTGGTAGCTATCTTACTCTTTTCTGCCCAGTGGAGCTTTGATGGTTGCTGGTACGGAGACGGGCCGTGGGACTGGGCAGAGTTGGCCGTATTGATCACTAGTTAATCTAAATACAAAGGTGACAGCCACAGCGTAGTATCCGGGTTTAGAAAATTTCCTTCAACTCACTCAGATGCTTTATGGCTGTACAATCTTGGTGTGAGTATGCAGAGTCATCTTTTGTATACCAGTATGCTTTCCATCCACTGCCAATAGCACCTTTTACATCTGCTTCTAAATTATCGCCTACGTAGTGACTTGTTTTTTCGGTAGCCGCTGCGTTTTTTAGTGCGGTTTCAAAAACGAGAGGATGTGGTTTTTGCTTGCCTACTTCTTCAGATATGGTAAGTGTTTTGAAGTACTTGCCCAAGTCTGAGTTTTTCAACTTGCGGCGTTGTACTTCTGCAAAACCATTGGTGATGAGGTGTAAGTTGTATTTGCCATCTAAGTAGTCGAGCAGATCACGAGCACCATCTATGAGAATAGTTTTAGTAGGGCATATCTCAAGATATTTCTCCCAGATATTCATTGGTATATCTTCTTCGTCTACTTCCATCTCTCTAAAAGTATCTACAAAACGCTTGCTGCGGAGAACTTCCTTGGTGACTTGATTCTTGCGATAAAGTTTCCACATTTCTGCGTTATTTTTTACGTAGATATCTAAGAAATCTTGCTCACTACGATGTGAAAGGTATCGTATTTGGTATATCTGATACAGTTCTCGAAGGGTCTCTTCTGCGTTGGCATCAAAATCCCACAAGGTGTGGTCTAGATCAAAGAATATATTGTTTGGCATGTATATTTGTCGTTTTATAATTTAGTCCCGAAACTTAGATCGCCGGCATCTCCCAACCCAGGTACGATGTACCCATTTTTATCTAGCTTTTCATCTATTACGCCTATCCAAAGATCGGCATTTGGAATCTTGGCGGTAACATAGTCTACCCCTTCCTGACTACCAATTACACTTATCAAGTATACTTTGCTCGGTGTTCCTTTGGCCATGAAAGCCTCATAAGTCTGCACTAGGCTTTGACCTGTAGCTAGCATAGGATCGCAGATGAAGAGTATTCTATCATTGATATCTGGGGTTGCTACATACTCCAATACTATTTCAAAAGCCGTGTGGTCCTCATCTTTATGCTTTCTGTATGCAGAGATATAGGCTAAGTCTGCTTGATCAAACATATCATTGAGTCCTCGTTGTAGGGGGAGTCCTGCTCGTAGGATTGTAGCTATGATAGGCTGCTCTTTCATTTTTTTCACTTGAGCTATGCCCAGTGGTGTTGTTGTGAAGTGAATGTCAGAATCCATCTCCTTGCTTATTTCATAAGCGGCTATTTGCCCTATGCGTTCTATGTTTTTACGAAAAC
>CAWVTO010000108.1:0-6950 GCA_963932895.1 uncultured bacterium | reverse complement strand
CTCCGCCGAAGCGAACAGCGATAAGCCATTTTGCATTACAAATGTATAGTATTTTGAACGGTATTGATTATAAGCGTTTATTCACGCGATATAAACAAAGAGAATCAATTGGATAATTCTATAAAAACAGGAAAATGATCACTGTATCCATTGAGGTAGTTGTTGCCCCCAAAAGTACGTAGTGGAAAGCCTTGGTATTTTCCCGTCTGTATCATCCATTGCTCGGCTTTTATTCCTGCTGAGTTTGGTATAAAATGGAGACCCAAAGTGTCGGTTATTATGGACTTAGACAGCATTATTTGGTCGAGAATATCCCAAGAATTACGGTATCTGTAGCTTCCTTTTTCTTGGTTTTCAAATGTGCAAAATGCATTGTAGAGTTGGTCGTTATCTACCTGATTATAATCACATGAGACGTGGAGTATTTCTGTGATGCTCTTATTGCTTGGTTCGTCATTAAAATCACCCATTACAATAATCTTGGCATCAATGTCCTCCGCTTGTATCTTTTTTTGTATGGATAGAAGCGTATTGGCGGCGGCTATTCTTTTGGGTTCGGATTTTTGCTTTCCCCCGCCACGACTAGGCCAATGGTTTATTACAAAATGGAGCACCTCTCCATTGGTTAATTTGCCTTTTACGTAAAGTAGGTCTCTTGTTTTATCATTATAAGCTGATAAGTCTGGCTGATAAGCCTCTATGGTACTGATACTGAATACATTTTTATTGTAAAGAAACCCCACATCTATACCACGTTCATCGGGTGATTCTCTATGTGCTATGCCGTAATTTGCTGCTTGTAGAGCAGGTTCATTTATCAAATCTTCTAATACCTGCTTATTCTCTATCTCGCACACACCTAAAAACGTAGGTGAGGAGTTATTGGCAAGTTGGCTAATTACTGTAGCAAGGTTCTGGAGTTTAGATGCATATCTAACCCTATTCCATCGTTTGTCTCCTTTTGGGGTAAACTGCTCGTCTTTGTAGGTGTTTAGGTCATCTTTTGTGTCAAAAAGATTCTCGACATTATAAAAACCTACGGTGGTAGTGGTTAGTTCTTGTTCACTGCAAGAGAAACATAAAAAAGCTATGACAACACAAAGACTATATTTCATTGACGTCAAAGCAACACTTTTTTTGTGAATATGTGCAATTGGATTCTGTGTTCTCTTCATAAATATCACAAGTTGAGGCTTTGCAATTGATAGGACTCAATATAGGTCACCAAACTAAGTACTGTTTTGTTGAAGACATAATTTCATAAAAATCGGCCAATATAATTGCAATAAAGAAGAACCTTCTCAATGAGTATATTCACAGAAAGTGTCTATGATAGTGAGTATTCCACAGGCAAAATGGTAATATGTTTTTGAAATAATTAGAAAGAGTAAAGATAAAACAAACGTTTTTTGCACGTAGAAAAATTCAATGACGTTAATTAAATCGATTTCGGGCATCAGAGGTACTATTGGTGGTAAAGAAGATGAATCCTTGACTCCCTTAGATATTGTAAAATATACAACGGCTTTTGCTGATGCAATAATTACAGGAGAGAATAAGAAGGTAGTAGTAGGTAGAGATGCTCGACTATCAGGTCAGATGGTCAACCAATTGGTGTGTGGCACACTTATAAGTAAAGGAATAGACGTAATA
Source organism: uncultured bacterium (assembly GCA_963932895.1). Classification (GTDB taxonomy): domain Bacteria; phylum Bacteroidota; class Bacteroidia; order NS11-12g; family UBA9320; genus UBA9320. The sequence continues at coordinate 5,297 of CAWVTO010000108.1, read as the reverse complement.
GACTTAGACTTATCTACAACACCTACTGTAGAGATGGTCGTAGTGAAAGAGGAAGCTGCCGGTGGTATTATACTAACCGCAAGTCACAATCCGAAACAATGGAATGCACTAAAATTGCTCAATTCGGCAGGAGAATTTATTTCAGCAGAACAAGGCTCTGATATTATTGAACGCGTAAAATCGAGCAATTTTGAATACAACGACATAGGTTCTATAGGTTCGTATGAGTTAATGGAAGGCACTATAGATTGGCACATAGATCAAATCCTAATGCTTGATATGGTAGACGTAAATGCTGTAAAAGCGAAAAATTTAACGGTTGTTGTAGATGCTGTAAACTCGACTGGCGGTATAGCTGTGCCAGCATTGCTCAAGAAATTGGGCGTATTGAATGTGATTGAGCTATACTGTGAACCAACGGGCCATTTCCCGCATAATCCAGAGCCTAGGCCAGAGAATTTAAATGACCTATCAGCTTCAGTTATAAAACATCAAGCAGATATTGGTATTGCAGTAGATCCAGACGTAGATAGATTGGCATTTGTAAATGAAAATGGTGATATGTTTGGAGAGGAGTACACGTTAGTTGCTGTTGCAGATTATGTGCTAAGCCATAAGAAGGGAAATACAGTTTCTAACCTGAGTAGCACACGAGCTCTTAGAGATGTTACAGAGAAACATGGCGGATCGTATAGTGCTAGTGCTGTAGGAGAGGTGAATGTTGTAGAAATGATGAAAGAGACCAATGCCGTAATAGGTGGAGAAGGAAATGGTGGTGTTATCTTGCCAGAGCTACACTATGGTAGAGATGCACTGGTAGGTATTGCCTTGTTTCTAAGTCATTTGGTAAAGAGTGGTAAGCCTATGAGCCATCTCAAGGCAAGCTATCCTGGCTATATCATCAGCAAAAATAAAATGGAACTTACTCCAGAGATAGATGTAGATTTTATTTTAGAAAAACTTAAAGATAAGTACAAGAACCAACCCGTAAATACGGTTGATGGAGTAAAAATTGAGTTTGACAAAGAGTGGGTACATTTAAGAAAGTCGAATACGGAACCAATCATTCGCATCTATGCAGAAGGAAGTACCTTAAGTGTTGCAGATAGTTTGGCCAATAAGATTAAATCAGATATTAGAGAATTACTCTCGTAGGCTTTCAATAGTTTTGAGTAGGCGAGGGCCATACCAGGAGTAGAGCTCTCCGTCTACTAAACGTATTGTTGCCTCAGGGAAATGTCTTTCCAGGTCACTTATATGTCTATTCTTAAAAGGGTATGGTTCAGAGGAAAGTAAGATATAGTCAGGATTAATTTTCTTCATCTCAATTAGGCTTATGGTTGGGTATCTACTATCCAATTCAGGTATTGCATTGCTATAGCCATGTGCTTCGAGAATGCTATTTATAAATGTGTTGCGACCTGCTGCCATATAGGGATTATTCCAAATGAGGTAAAGAGCAGTTCCTTTGGTGTTTTTCGTACCTGAATTAAATCCGTGGTCTATTGTGCAAGCTAAATCGTCAGCTATCTTAGATTTATCGACAAGTTGGCCAACTTGTCGTATCATAGCAGTTGCGTCTTGTGGTGTATATATATCACTTAACCATACCGGAAATTCTTGTCTCAGCTCTTCTATTTGCTCTTTCTGGTTCTCTTCTTTATTCCCAATTATCAGATCTGGTTTTAGTGAACGCATCTTGTCCAATTGTAGCTTTTTGGTTCCACCTATTTTGATGGATTCTGTAAAATTATTTCTTGGGTGATAGCAAAAAATAGTTTGCCCGACTGGCGGGGTGCCTAAGTAGTAAAGTAGCTCTGTCTGAGAAGGTACAAGTGAAACTATACGTTTAGGAATTCCGATTAACGTAATTTTATGGTCGATTTGGTCATTATAGTCCATTGTACTATAAGTAATGGTTTATATTTGTCAAATATATAAAAGCTTGCCACTTCAAAAACACATATTAATTTTATTTCTCCTGTTGGGTACTCAACAATTTGTTGTGGGCCAGAGTTATTTTGCAAATGGAGATGCACGGGCACTAGCGGGATCCACTTGTTATGAACTTACTTCTGCGACCAACTGGCAAAACGGTTCTGTTTGGTATACCGATAAGTTGGATTTATCCAAAGATTTTGATTTAGAATTTGAGTTAAATTTTGGGAATAAAGACGCAGGAGGAGCTGATGGTATTGTATTTGTAATGCAAACGGTAGGAAATCAAGCCTTGGGCCTAGATGGTGGTGGAATTGGTTTCGAAGGGTTTTCTCCAAGTATAGGTGTTGAGTTTGATGTTTGGCAAAATCCGAATACGGTAGATATCGCCAATGACCATATTGCTGTCGTAAAGAATGGCAGTCTAAATCACACTGGTGTGAATTCAATATCCGCTCCTGTTCCTGCTCTTATAGGTGGAGGCAATATAGAAGATGGATTAAATCATCAAATACGGATTACATGGGTAGCATCTTCAAACCTACTCGAAGTTTGGTTTGATTGCGATAAGAGACAAAGTACCACTATTGATATTCAAAATTCAATTTTTGGTGGACAGAATGAGGTGTTTTGGGGATTTACTTCGGCTACCGGAGGATCTAACAATAGACAAGTTGTTTGCTTACGAGACGATATATTAGTACAAGATACATTTACGTTATGCAAAGGAGAGAGTGTATTACTCAACGCAAAAGAAAGTTTTGACGGTACTTACGCATGGACACCCATAAATTTTTTGGATGATCCTACAAGTAGAACACCTGAATGTACGAGCACAGTTCCTCAGACCTATTTCGTAGCGTATAATGATAGGTGCAATAATACTTTTCGCGATACAGTGCTAGTAACTATTGATGAGCCTTTTGTAATGGATGAAGGAAAAGACACTCTGTTGTGCAATGGTCGCTTATACGCATTTGACTTACGCAATGAATATGATAGTGTCTTGTGGAATAATGGACTGCGTGTAGCTCGTATTTCTTGGCAGACTGCAGGGTTTTATCAACTCAGAGCTTGGAAAGGAGTATGTTATGATGATGATTCATTTACCATTCGTACAGACGTTATCCCTACTATTGATATCACTGGTGATACCCTGTTTTGTGAAGGTGAGCAAACCGAAGTGAGCTTAAGTATAGCTCCAATTAGTGCATCTTTTATATGGCAAGATGCAAATACGGATACCACACGTTTTTTTAATGAGACTAGTGCACTAGAAATTACTGCAGAGAATGACTGCGGTAACACAAAGGCTAATTACCATGTGCGAGAGATATTTTTGCCCCCATTGAATTTAGGTAGAGATTCGACGCTCTGTGAGGGAGATACTATTGTACTTACAGCTCCTATACAGTCTAATTTAGTGTATGAGTGGAACACAGGAGCCGTGACTAATTCTGTATCGGTTACGGATCCAGGAGAATATTCAGTGGTGATAAGTGAAGCAGATTTGTGTTTCGATCGTGACACAGTTGGTTTTACTGGAATCCCCTTTCCTAGTATAGGCTTGGTTGAGGATGTATTGCTTTGTAGAAACGAAGAAATAGTATTAACCGTAGATAATAAGTTTGGAGAGGTACTTTGGGATAATGCAGTATCTAGCAAGCGTTTTTTATTAAAAAATAGAGAAGGAATCCTTAGTGTAAAATCTGTAAACCAATGCGGTGCAGATAGTACAAATTTATTTGTGAATCTTATAGACTGCTACTGCCGTTTATGGTTGCCCAATGCCATTACCGTAAACAATGATAATCTGAATGAAACACTGCGTCCTACGTTAGATTGCCCAAAACTGAAATCGTACAACCTGAAAGTTTACAATCGTTGGGGTGAGCAGTTGTGGGAGTGTAGCAATAGGGATGAAGAATGGGATGCCACCTACAAAGGTGAAGCAGTGCAACCGGGCGTCTATTTCTGGATCGTTAACTGGAGAGGTATAGTCAATGGCCAGTTGGAGCGATTTGATGACAAAGGAGTTCTTCATGTTATACGCTAGAGAGCTGTATTAAGCATCAAGGCGTAGTATACGAGGCAATGTACTCGTATGCGTAGTTCATAGCATAAAAGACGCCTAACTTACGCAGTACTTGCTTTACTTAGTTCGTGCCGTGCTTAGTCACCCAACTTACATCTATTCGCAAAATGTATCGTTTTGTCACATAGCCAATAATGAAAACATAACTCGGTCTATTATCAAATAAGGCCATTCTGTAGATACAGAATGGCCTTATTTATTCAATACTATATGTAATGATGTTTTTACTCTTCCTCAGAAGATTCTTCTTTAGCTGGAGCTTTTTTAGCAGCTGGCTTAGAGCCACCTTTTAATACTTCTGCTACATCACCTACTATAACACCAGACTCTTCTTTGAAAGGAGACTCTACCGTTATTTTAGTTTTTAGGCGTTTTATGGTGGCTACTCTTACCTTAGCTACCGTTTTATTTTTTCTTCCTTTTCGTTCTAATCTTGTTACTCCCATTGCTAAAAATTTTTGCAAAAGTAATACATTTACACTTCTTTAATGGATATGATAAGAAAATTTTTTAATGAAGGAATTCCATCGTTTTTTAATAACTACGATACAGGTGCTCCTTTTACCAAATGCACCTTCTGCAACGAGGGGCTGGCTAACAAAAGTAAGTATGTAGTTGAGAAAATGATAAATCAAAATATCGTATTACAGAGTAGGGAGATAGTATACGAATACGCTTTATGCTGGGACTGTGCCGCAACTATGGGTAGCGAGATAAGTGATGATAGCAAAGAGGCTATACAAGAGCTGTATAATGAGCATAGCGAGACTGTAATGCGTAAGTTGGACTATCTACATAGCACAGAGAAGTATAGCCTAGAAAGCTGGCTAGAGCGTTGCTCCCTGACGGGCAAAGAAATAAGACTTTGTGGCGAGTTTTCTGTAAGTGGAATAATTGAAGGAGGTAATCTCGTTTATGAACAGTCTCCCATAGTAGTATCTGATGAATTTATGCATAAATTACAAAGAGTTTTATCCAAAGAGACAAAAGAAGGTTTTGATGGGTTAAGGGACAAGATAATGGATGGCTCTCCATCTATAGAAGACCTTGTTTTTGGACCTGTTCCTGGGTTGATGTAATAATTTAAACCATGAAACATAAAAAAGCCTTGAACGCATGTTCAAGGCTTTTTTTATGTTTGAGTTGTCTCGTCCTGAAATAGCGTTACACAAAAGAATGTGTAATGAAAGAAGAAAAGACAAATTATATAAGGCGTACACAGAAGGATTATTCAATAACCTTCAAGTTGTAAGTACAAGAGATA
>CAWVTO010000107.1:0-6957 GCA_963932895.1 uncultured bacterium | reverse complement strand
CATGCCATAGACGTTACTAAAAAAAAAAGCCTAAGCTAGCCAAACTAATAGACGCTGGCTACTATGCCTACATGTTTGTAGACTCTGCTGATGGTGCAGAAGACTCGGTAGCCAAATCAGCTGCTCCCAAGAAAACCAAAGGAGAAGACGACGAACCTTTAGAAACGGTAAAACTAGGAGGATTGCGTAGCTCTATGCAGCGAAATCGGAATGTAGAGAAGAAAGCAACGGATGATACGGTTGTTAAAGTTGTAAATGCGGAACTGGCTAAACTAGATGTAGCGAAAGCGACAGAAATTCTAAAACTGTATTCTGAAAAACTGGAAGATGATAAACGGGGCAGTCTTGCTGCATTTTTTGCAGATCCCATTGTAGCATTAGAGGCGGACCAAGTCTCTATTACGGTAGGTTCTAAGATAGTAGAAAACGAGATAATGGCGGAGCAGAATAAGCTCGTGCGTTACTTTTCGGAGCAAGGATATGCACTCAGTAGTTTGTTCTGTATTGTAAATGCCAAAGCAGTGAGTGAGTATAAAATATTCACTCCAAAGCAACAATTTGAGGCGATGATAAAAGAAGTTCCTATCCTCGAAGATTTCGCTAGTAGATTCAACTTAGAGCTGGAGTGATCCAAGCTGAGTGATCTGCCTTAGCAGGTTGTACCGAAGCTTAAACCTCCGCCACGATCAGTAGATTCGGTTCAAAAACCACATTATGCCACGTACGGGCGGTACAGAAAAGCACTATTTTCTTGAATGTCTTGTATTTCCACCAACCAATGCTACGAATCATTTCTTTTAGTGGATTGGTATTGCGTAGTAGTCCACCGAAAACTTCTGTTTTGCTGTAATCCATTGCACGCATTACTTGTAGAGCAGAGCTTTTATTGAGAAATACCTCATGGCTAATATCACCGTAGGCATATACACTCGTTTGCGGAGCGTCCATGTTGGGTGTACGGAATATTGCTTTGCCTCCTGGGTTTAGACATTTTTTTACATTGTGCAAAAAGTCGATTAACTCGTCTTTGGTGAAATGCTCTATGATGTCTAAACCTACGATTACGTCTACCTTTTCGCCTTTAGCAAAATAAGCATCTATGCTACTGAGATGTACCGTTTTTAATCCCAACTGGTGTGCTACATCTACTTGCTCTTGGCTTATATCATAACCTGTTACATCGGTATATCCAGCATCTACTGCAGGCTTTACAAATGTCCCAAAACCGCAACCGAGGTCTACGATTTTAGCATCTTTATTGGCAGGCAATAAGCGTATGAGTTCCGCTCTGTTGTGTGATGCTTGCTCGGCAAGCATACTGGCATAATCGCGGTCAAGTTTGTTTACCTGATTGCTAAAATAGTTGTTGTATATGGCGTCTCTGTATTGGAGCATAGCTTCGTGCAAACTTATGTTATTTTTGTTCGATGCTCAAAAGCTATTTGCATAAAGAACTCATAGAAGCAGGATGCGATGAGGCAGGTCGTGGTTGTCTGGCTGGTCCTGTATATGCTGCTGCAGTTATATTACCCCCACGGGTACGATTACCCCTGCTAGACGATTCAAAAAAACTAAATGAAGCTACGCGAGACAAACTGCGTATGTTGATAGAGAAAAAAGCGATAGCTTGGGCAGTGGGTATTTGTACCGAGCGAGAGATCGAGAAATTTAATATTCTCAATTGCAGTATTATGGCTATGCAGCGAGCGGTGCAGCAGTTGGGGGTGCGTCCAGAGCATTTGCTTATAGATGGCAATCGATTCAAACCGTATGATCTTATACCGTATACTACAGTGATAAAAGGAGATGGAAAGTATAGAAACATTGCGGCAGCCAGCATATTAGCCAAAACACACAGAGATGAGTATATGAAACAATTGGCCAGCGAGCATCCTGCTTATGGATTTGAAAAACACAAAGGGTATGGCACTGCTCAACACGTTCGGGCCATTGATGAATTTGGGTACCTCGACTGTCACCGTAAAACCTTTACTTTGAAAAAGCTTCAAAAACATGATTTATGAAAAAACTATTAACCATAATTCTTCTGTTCTCTAGCTCTTCACTCGTTGCACAAAATTTACATTATTTCAGGATAAACCTTGGACCAAAGTATGAATCATACAAGGTGTCGGGCAATGACGAGGTGAATGCTTTATTTCATATGGATGCAGGTGCGAGCATTTACTTAGGAAAGCGTTTTACAGAGAATGTATATGCAGAAGTAGGGTTGCTTAAAAACGACTATTCAGCCAAATTTGATGTGACTACGATGGGTTTAGGAAATCGTGAATACCGATGGTTTAATCAGGACTTATATCCAACGTTTAGCTCTACCCAGGTAGCTTTGAATGTGGGGTGGAGACAACCCTATGCTCAAAAAGTTAGTTTCTATGGGAGTGCTGGTTTCCAGTTGTTCCTAAGTAAAAAACTAAGGCGAGAAGGCTCTCAGCAGCATACAAGAGAGTCTGTAGAAGAAGTAAACGGAGCTAAGGAAACAATAGATCTTTATACATTTAGCAATGGTTTTGAGGGAGGCAATGTCCTTTTTAGAGCCGACGTCGGAACTTTCATACAGGTTTCTAAATCCTTGTTTGTCGACTTAGGCTTTACTGCTCGTAGTGCTACAGACGTTATCAATGAGTTTCAGATAGAGTATACTAGTTTCTCTGAATCAGAGAAAAAAACAGCAACTCTTCGTACGAATGGAGCAGGTTTTATGCTCAACGTGGGTGTCAAATACCAGATAGCAAAGTTCCCCAAATAAAAGGTGTTAATAAATATAGGCCTGCCTAGCTCTATTTTTGCAATGTAATATGAGCAAATATCCTTCAGTAAAAGATCAAACCTATTCAAGCAATAAGGAGAAATGGCACCATATTATTTTTGGTGCAGATACCAAAGAAGGTAGACGATTTGATATCGGGTTGCTTTGGGCTATACTAGCCAGTGTAGTTGTGATAATGATAGATAGTGTAGAGAGCATACACGACAAGTATGGGTCAGAACTTCGGTATATGGAGTACTTTTTTACGGCTATTTTTACAATAGAATATATAGCACGATTGTACGTGAGTCATGACAAGAAGAAGTACGCCCAAAGTGGTTGGGGACTTCTAGATCTACTCAGTACACTGCCTACTTACTTGGGTTTGTTTTTTCATGGGCCACAGTTTTTTAGTGTATTCCGTACCTTTAGGCTACTTCGTATCTTTAGGGTGTTACGGCTTACCAGTTTTATGGGCGAAGCCCAAAATATGGGCAAAGCATTAAAAAGAAGTGGGGCTAAGATTACTGTGTTTTTCGGAGTGGTCCTCATAGTGGTGGTGGTGATGGGTACTGTCATGTATCTGCTGGAGCCTCCAGAGGCAGGGTTTACAAGTATTCCACGCAGCATATATTGGGCTATAGTTACGCTTACTACTGTTGGGTATGGTGATATTGCACCGGTCACGGCATTGGGTCAGTTTTTAAGTGCGGTCCTCATGATACTTGGTTATGCAGTTATAGCAGTACCAACAGGAATAGTAAGTGTAGAGATGGCTCAAACCAATGAGCAAATCATTTGTTCTACTTGCAATAACCTAGAAAAAGACGCAACGTCAAATTATTGTAGAAAATGCGGGAGCGAGCTAAAAACGTAGAAGACTATTATGTGAATGAAGATGGATACACTGTTTTTACAGAAGCATTTCATTTAAAAAGAGGTACGTGTTGTGGAAATAAATGCAAGCATTGTCCTTTTGAACATGAAAATGTCCCTGTTCAATAGGCGATAAGCGGATTAGCTGTCTTTAAACAAACGTTTGGTTGATTAAAGAATAGGGTTGTTCTGTCGTTATTTAAAGTGAAGATTACGGGTAATAATGCAGCTGCTTACCTCACGAGCAATAGAAAATCAATAATCGATCAAAATGGGTTTTAGCGAAACTTAATACTATCAGATGGCTGAATGCCGCTTACCATTCTTACAGGGATGTAGGTAAATACAAAACAAACGGCCAATGCACCTAAATTTATCAGTAACAAATAGGTGAATGGCAATGTGAAAGGCACTGCATCCATATAGTAGGTGTCAGCATCAAGTCCTATTAGCTTGTAATTTACCTGAAGATATCCTGCACTTAGAGCCATAGCATTACCGACCAATAAGCCGCCAAATAGTATAAACAGCCCCTGCCAATGGAAGATACTCATTATTTTGCCCGATGTAGAGCCCATAGATTTGAGCAACCCTATCATAGGTATACGGTCTATTATTAAAATAAGTAAAACAGTGATAATATTGATAATCGCCACAATGAGCATCAATACGATTATGACAATTACATTATTATCTACGATGTCTAGCCATTGAAACATAATAGGATTAAGTTCTTCTATGGTACTGATAGCATAGTTATAGTCTAACAGGAAACTCATACTTCCTTGAGTAACGGTTATTTTTTCGTAATCAGCTATCCTAACTTCATATCCTGCGGCTTTGGTATAGGCCGTTTGGTAATCGCTTGTTACTATTCGTTGTATACTTCGTATGTGAGCAATTGCAAATTTTTTGTCAAATTCTTGAAGTCCGGTATTGAATATACCTGCCACCTTCGGTCTCCGTCTACGAACGTCTGTATTGTCAAGGAAATACAGGTTTAGATTATCTCCCGTATCCAAACCCATAATGGTAGCTGTATATTCTGAAAGCAGTATGTCGTAGCTATCTGTGCTGTCGGTGTAGTGTGGTATCTTGCCTCGTTTCAGGTGTTTTTGGTAAAAAGAAAAATCGTAATTGTCAGGTACAGCTTTGAACATTATACCTTCTAGCGTAGAGTCAGACTTGAGAATTCCTGTCTTATTGATAAAGGGGAAGACGGTTTCTACACCAGGAGTGTTTTTAGCTTTAGCTAAAAAAGCACTGTCTATGGTAAAAAGATTGGACTCGCTGCCATCTGCTAGCTGGTAGCGAGAGATACTAATGTCTCCAGCATATCCGCGTACTTTGGCTCGTATCTCTTTTTTGAAACCAAGCAAAATACCAAAAGCCAAAATCACCACACATACGCTAATACTTACCGCTGCAATGGCCAGTACAGTGATCGTTTTGGTAAACGATTGTTGTTTACTAAAGCTTAGTTTCTTTGCTATGTAGTAGCCTAATTGCATACTTTTGACCCTGCAAGATTATAAACTTATATGAAGAAATCGGTATTTATTACACTTTTGATGGTAATTTTTATTGCCTGCATGTCATCAGACCATAGCAGTACAAAAACACAACAAACAGAAGTACTAGAAACTACTGCAGTTGAGCTAAAGCTGGGTGCGGAACGATTAGACCAATATTTAAAGTTGTTAGAAGGCAAACGAGTAGCCACTGTTGTTAATCAGACATCTACCATAGGAGAAACACATATAGTTGATACCCTGATGTCTTTGGGAGTCAATATTGTAAAAGTTTTTGCCCCGGAACACGGTTTTAGAGGAGACCATAGTGCAGGGGCACTTGTCAGTAATGGTAAAGACATTAAAACAGGCCTCTCTGTGGTGTCTCTTTATGGCAAGAATAAGAAGCCTAACGCACAGATGCTCGCAGATGTAGATGTGGTGGTATTTGATATACAAGATGTAGGAGTACGATTTTATACCTATATATCTACGATGCACTATGTTATGGAGGCGTGTGCAGAGCAAGGTAAGAAAGTAGTAGTGTTAGATAGACCAAACCCCAATGGATTCTATGTAGACGGACCTATCTTACAGCCAGATTACAAGTCTTTTATAGGGATGCATCCCATTCCTACCGTACATGGCCTCACAGTAGGTGAGCTTGCTGGTATGATCAACGGTGAAAAATGGTTAAAAGGAGAAATCACGTGTGATGTAACCGTTGTGCTATGTGCCAATTATACGCATGATAGTATGTACCAATTACCCATAAAACCAAGTCCCAATTTGCCGAATATGAATGCGGTTTACTTGTATCCATATCTTGGTATGTTCGAAGGGACCAATGTAAGTATAGGCAGAGGTACAGATGAACCGTTTCAGTTGGTGGGTCGACCGGGTTTTCAGAGTGATTTTGCTTTTAAACCCAGAAGTATACCAGGTACATCAGATCATCCCAAATATGAAAATGAGATTTGTACAGGAATGAGAGTAGAAGATGTAGCAAATGGAGACTTATTTGCCAATCCCAGAATGAAACTGGATTGGTTGATACTGTTTTACCAAAGTAACAAAGAAGAAAACGGTCCTTATTTTAAGTCTTTTTTCTATAAACTTGCGGGGAATAAAACGCTTAGAGAGCAGATAGAGAAAGGGATGAGCACAGAAGAGATACGCAAAAGTTGGGAGCCAGATTTGGTAAAATATAGGGAGATGAGAAAAAAATATCTTTTGTATCCATAAGTGTTGTATAAATAAAATATTAGATACATCTTTGCAGCCCTAAAAAAGAGAGGTATGTCTAGAGTTTGTGATTTAACAGGTAAGAAAGCGATGAGCGGGAACAATGTTTCTCACTCTAAGAGAAGAACGAAAAGAAGGTTTTATCCAAATCTTCAAACGAAGAAATTCTATTTGCCTGAGCAAGATGAGTGGATTACGTTGAAAGTAAGTACGTCTGCGTTGAAAACAATCAACAAGAAAGGCATAAGTGCTTGTTTAAACAGTTTGTTGAAAAACGGAAAAATATAAGTAAGGAATGGCAAAAAGAGGTAACAGAGTACAAGTAATCTTAGAGTGCACAGAGCAAAAAGGTTCTGGTGTACCAGGGATGTCTAGATACATCACTACAAAGAATAAGAGAAACACAACTGAGCGTATTGAATTGAAGAAATACAATAAGTTCATGAAAAAAGTAACGGTACACAAAGAGATAAAGTAACATGGCAAAGAAAGTAGTAGCAACCCTAAAGAAAGCTGGTTCTGGTAGAGACTGGGCCAAAGTTATAAGATGTGTTAAGT
>CAWVTO010000106.1:0-7049 GCA_963932895.1 uncultured bacterium | reverse complement strand
GTGCAGGAGCATCTAAAATTGGAGGCATATTCATATATATACTCGTGGCTACCATTGGCATGAAAATGAATGTGCTTGCAATCTTTGACAATCCTGCTATATTTTTGGTAGGTCTCACTTGGATGCTCGTGCACGTAATACTTCTAGTAATCGTTGCTAAAATAATAAAGGCACCATTCTTCTATCTTGCAGTTGGAAGCAAAGCCAATATAGGCGGTGCAGCTTCTGCTCCAGTAGTAGCAGCTGCCTTTCATCCTTCACTCGCACCCGTAGGTGTCTTGCTCGCTGTACTTGGCTATGCCCTAGGCACATACGGAGCACTTATCTGCGGATACCTGATGCAAATGGCTGCTCCATTATAGATTAGTATAAAAAGGTGTATATTTAGAACCGAAAATTAACGTGATAACACACAATATTTTGCAATCAATTTACTCGTAAACGATTGATAATAAGCGAATTTAAATGCAATTTATCTTGCAGATAATTTTCAAACACATTGGTGCAACCGTTGCACCATCAATAGACAATAAAGTAATAATATGGCAACAATGGCAAAAGCAAGAACTAACTCAGGTATAGCACCTTACGCTGGGCCGTGGGACAATGCGGCAGTACTCCATCTATTAAGAAGAGTTCATTTTGGTGTGGTAAAAGATGATATAACTTTCTTTAAAGGAATATCCATATCACAGGCAGTAGACAATATTCTTACGATAGACTATACTCCTCCTGCTCCTCCCATAAACAACTACAACGATAGAGCACCAGATCCAACTATTCCTGCTGGAAGTACCTGGGTAAACGACTACAATGGTCAGTTGAATAACCAACGCATGCGTTCTTACAAAATGTGGTGGTCTGGTCAGATTATTAATCAAGACCGAAGTATTCGCGAGCAGATGGTGCTCTTTTGGCACAATCACTTCTCTACGCAAGCAGATGTAGTAAGTTGGGGAAATTTTGGATACCAAAACAATGCCGTTCTTAGAAAAAATTGTCTAAAAAATTTTAAGACTCTTTTGAAAGAAATGACCTTGGACCCTGCTATGCTTATTTTCTTGAACGGAGAGAGAAATACGAGCACAGCACCAGATGAGAATTATTCTCGTGAATTACAAGAACTATTTACCTTGGGGAAAGGCCCTGACAGTAATTATACAGAAAGTGACGTAATAGCAGGAGCCAAAGTGCTTACCGGTTGGAGATTAAATAAACAAAATGGTACTGTCTACTTCCAAGAAAACAGACACGACACTACGGATAAACAATTCTCAAGCTTTTATAACAACACAGTCGTAACTGGACAAACAGGAGCTACTGGTGGAGAACAAGAGCTAGACGCTATGCTCGACATGATAATGGCACAAAATGAGGTAGCAAAACACATCATACGAAAACTCTATCGATGGTTTGTGTATTATGACATTGACGAAGCCACCGAGATAAATGTAATAACTCCATTGGCAACTATTTTTAGAAATGGTAATTATGAGATTAAACCCGTTTTAGAAGCTCTATTTAAGAGTGAGCACTTCTTTGATGTCGCTAATCGCGGAGCTTTAATAAAAAATCCAGCGTCATTTACTCACGGTCTTTGCCGTACTTTCAACTTACCATTACCCGGGAGTACAGATTTTGTAGATCAATACAATGCTTGGGGAAACTTTGCTTCATTCTCTGCTCTTTTACAGCAAGAACTTGGAGATCCGCCAAGTGTTGCTGGATGGCCAGCTTACTATCAAATACCGCAATACCATGAGTTATGGATAAATAGCGACACACTACCTAAGAGAAATAGAATAACAGACATACTAACCACTTATGGATATAATTACACAGGTTATAGCCTTAAAATAGATGCCGTGAATTTTGCAGAATCATTTAGTTCAGTGACAGACCCTTCAGCGTTTATTGATGAACTATTGGAGTTACTACACACATTGCCAGCAGAAGAAAATCAAAAAGCGTATATGAAAACCATACTTCTATCTGGACAGATAGAAGACCATTACTGGAGCGATGCCTGGACAGCATATCTCAATGACAAGACGAACGAAACCAAAAAGACGGTTGTATCACAACGTATTTTATTCTTACTTAAATACTTAATGAACCTTGGCGAGTACCAACTCTCATAAACCCAAAACCATATGAAAAGAAGAGATTTTTTAAAACGAGTAGCTCCTATGTCTTTGTTGCCATTTGCAATGAACGGACAGCCAATTAGAGCCTATGGAAAATTAATGGGTGCGGAGAATGAAGATTTTACCGCTACAGATAATGTGTTAGTCCTTGTGCAACTAAATGGAGGTAATGACGGACTTAATACCCTGATACCGTTAGATCAATATGCAAACCTAACAGCTGCTAGGCCTGACGTTTTTATACCAGAAAACAAAGTGCTACCTCTGGAAGGACTAGACGGTACGGGGATACACCCCAGCATGTCTAAAATGAAGGATATGTATAGTGAGGGCAAGTTACGTATTATGCAATCGGTAGGATATCCAAATCAAAACTATTCGCATTTTAGAAGTACCGATATATGGATGACCGGAGCCGATTCTGATGAAATATTAGAAAGCGGATGGATAGGAAGATACCTCAGTGAAGAATGGCCTAACTACCCTAATGGCTTCCCAAATGATGATATGGAGGACCCGCTCGCCATACAAATAGGAAGTGTCGTGTCACAAGTGTGCCAAGGAGTCGCGGTAAACATGGGCTTTGCTATCAGCAACCCAGACAACTACTACCAGTTGCTTACTGGAAACTATCCTGAGGCTCCAGACTCATGGGCTGGAAAAGAACTAGAATACGTACGCACAGTTGCACGACAAACCAACGAGTATAGTGTGAAAATAAAATCTGCTGCAGAAAAAGCAGACAACCTATCAGACCTGTACCCTGAAGACAATAGACTAGCAGACCAACTTAAAATAGTTGCTCAACTTATAGCTGGAGGACTTAAGACGCGTGTATACGTTGTATCGCTTGGCGGTTTTGATACACACGCAAATCAAGTAGATCCTGTAGATAGCAATGAAACAGGGAATCATGCTTTTCTTCTAGAGACGGTCTCTGAGGCGATAAATGCTTTTCAAGATGATATAGAAAAACTCAAAATTGACCATAAAGTTCTGGGCATGACATTCAGTGAATTTGGCCGTAGAATAATAAGTAACGCCAGTACCGGTACAGACCATGGCAGTTCTGCCCCACTGTTTATGTTTGGCAGCAAAGTAAAAGGAGGTATGACTGGCACTAATCCTACTATACCCGAAAGTGCTACTGCAAAAGATAATCTTGAGATGCAAACTGATTTTAGGGACATCTATAGTACCATCTTACAAGATTGGTTCTGCTTAGATAAAACTACATCGGACAGTGTCCTTCTTCACGATTTTGAAAAAATGGACCTGCTGCAAGACGCTTGTACTACAGCATCTGTTGACCGAATAAAGAGACAACACGCAGGAGAAGCATACATTACCAACTACCCAAACCCTTTTGGTGCTCAAACCACTATAAAATATTTTTCAGACGGTGGAGCGGTAAATATCACAGTATTAGATACGCAAGGCAGGGAAGTGCAACAGCTTATTTACTCTGATATTCCCAAAGGAAGTCATGAGGTTTTATTTGATGCCTCACAATTACCCAGCGGAACATATTACTGTAGGTATCAAAATGGATTTGTGCAGCAAACTAGAAGTCTCCTTAAGGTAAGATAGAGCAACTAGTAGTTCCTATCTTCAATTTAGCTATAGGGAAATAACACCTTGTATTAGAGTAGTGCTTTAAACTTCTTACTCCTCATGAAAGAAGAAAATGGAATAATTTGGAAGATGAACGCTTGTGAATTCGCACCACCTGCATAATACATAAAGTGAATCCCAACAACTCCTTTATAATTCATCCTTAAAACGGCGAAATAAACTCCGAAAACAACGGTGCATCTATGTCTTTTGACGATAGCACCGGGTTATCAATGCCCCAGTCGATACCCAGTTCTGGCGAATCCCATTTCACAGAACCTTCTGACTCCTTGTGGTAGTAGTTGGTACACTTATATAAAAAGAGCGTATTGTCTTCTAACGTTACAAATCCGTGTGCAAACCCTGGTGGCACATAGAGCATACGCTTGTTATCTCCATCCAACCGTACACTTACATGTTTCCCGTATGTCTTAGACTTTTTGCGTATATCCACAGCAACATCCAGCACCGCACCATTTATTACTCGCACAAGTTTACCTTGAGCATATGGATCCTTCTGAAAGTGCAATCCTCTTAGAATGCCCTTATGGCTGTACGACTGGTTGTCTTGCACAAAATCGAGCTTTAGACCATATTTTTGAAGTACGTCAGAGCGAAAACTCTCATAAAAATAACCGCGTTCATCACCAAAAACTGCAGGTTCGATAATTAACAATCCTTCTATATCTGTTGTGATTACTTTCATATTTTAGTACAATGGTATAAAAACTTACTAAGTTGTGAAAAAATGTTTACTAAGACCAATGAACTACCCGCTGTATATTACGACTTTTGCATGGCCTATATAGAATAAGCTTACACAAATAATGAATAACGCACCTTACTTAGATTCCCTAAACCCAGAACAAAAAGCCGCTGTATTACAAACCACAGGACCCGTTATGATTATAGCTGGTGCGGGGTCTGGCAAAACTCGAGTGCTCACCTACCGCATAGCCCACCTCATACGCACCGGCATAGACGCGTTCAACATACTCTCACTCACCTTTACCAATAAGGCAGCCAAAGAGATGAGAAACAGAATAGAATCAGTTGTAGGTCCTGAAGCTCGAAATATATGGATGGGGACATTTCACTCCGTTTTTGCCAAAATACTCCGTATAGAAGGCGAAAAAATAGGATACCCAAGCAACTTTACTATCTACGACTCTGATGACAGTAAAAGTCTCATCAAGGCTATAGTAAAGGAGATGAACTTGGACGATAAGGTATACAAAGCCAATTATGTCCTCTCAAGAATAAGCAGTGCAAAAAACAACCTTATACAGGCTCACGTATACCATAAACAGGGAGAACTAGTAGCCTATGATGAAACAACAGGCAGAGGCAAAATACACGCTATTTACTTAGAATATGCTAAACGGTGTTTCAAAGCTGGGGCCATGGATTTTGACGATTTGCTGCTCAATACATTCAAGTTGCTTAATAATTTTCCGGATGTCTTGAACAAGTACCAGCACAAGTTTAAATATGTAATGGTAGATGAGTATCAAGATACCAACCACTGCCAGTATATGATTGTCAAAAAACTAGCGAGTGTATTCGAGAACATTTGTGTTGTGGGAGATGATGCCCAAAGTATATACTCATTCAGAGGAGCTACGATCAAAAACATATTGAACTTTGAAAAGGATTATCCAGATCTCAACGTTTTTAAACTGGAGCAGAATTACCGTTCTAGTGATACTATAGTGAGTGCCGCCAATAGCGTCATAGCAAGAAACAAGGACCAACTAGAGAAGAAGGTGTGGACAGCCAACGAGGAAGGGAATAAGATAAAGGTAATACGAGCTGTAACAGACAATGAAGAAGGCAAGTTGATTGCTCAAAACATCTTTGAGACAAAGATGACAGAGCAAAAAATGAATAGTGATTTTGCTATTCTTTATAGGACCAATAGCCAATCGCGTAGTTTGGAGGAAGCCCTCAGAAAACTCAATATACCGTATCGCATTTACGGTGGCACTAGTTTTTATCAGCGTAAAGAAATTAAAGATATCATCGCTTACCTACGATTGGTCATAAATCAAAACGATGAGCAAGCACTAAAGCGAGTAATTAACTATCCTGCTAGAGGCATAGGGAAAACGTCTCTTGAGCGAGTGACCGTAACCGCATCGCAAGAAGATAAGAGCCTATGGGAAGTAATTTGCAATGCACACCTATACCCGCAATTAAAAAATGCAATCCCTAAATTTAGGGATTTTGTAACGATGGTGCAGAGTTTCATTGTTATGAATGAAACAACAAGTGCTTATGATATAGCCATGCATGTATCTCGATCTACACAACTTCTCAAAATGCTAAACGAGGACAAAACCATTGAGGGAATAAGTAAGTATGAAAATGTAGTAGAACTTTTGAACGGTATCAAAGAATTTACCGAGGACGACACCAACGAAATGGAAAAGACCTTGGGAAATTATTTGCAAGACATTGCTCTCCTAACAGACGCAGACAAACAAGATGACGATAATGATAATGTCTCACTAATGACCATACACCAAAGCAAAGGTTTGGAGTATAAGAATGTCTTTGTATCTGGACTAGAAGAGAATCTTTTCCCATCACAAATGTCCCTTGGTAGCAGAAGTGACTTGGAAGAGGAACGGCGTCTATTTTATGTAGCTATCACTCGGGCAGAAGATGATTTAACCTTATCGTTTGCAACCTCTCGTTTTAGATTTGGCAGTCTCCTGCCATGTGAGCCAAGTAGATTTATTGATGAAATAGACAATAGCTTTTTACAGATGGAGCGTCGTACCGTTACAGCATCAAAGCAAATAATAGGCGATGCACAGCGAAAAACAATATCTCCAAATACAGAAGGAGGAGGATTACGCAGAACCATTGCAAAGCAAAATCAACCAAGGATCAATAGGCCACCTGCTATTTCTGATTTTGTTGCCGAACCTATGGACGACATATCAGAAGGCATGCGGGTGGAGCATCAACGTTTTGGTATCGGCCAAGTAGCTAAAATAGAAGGCGACGTAGGCAATAAAAAAGCAACTATAGCCTTTGATGAATACGGGGAAAAAACCCTTGTTCTCAAATTTGCTAAATTGAGAAAGGCCTGAAAGCAACAAATAAGACACTATCAAGACATTCGCGTTAAAGAGTCCAGACATAAATGGTTATTTTCGCATCCAACATCCAGTAATACTATGCTAAATCAAATCAAACGAGTAGCTCATAACAATACACCCCGATGGGTTGTGCTGATTATTGATCTACTTCTAGCTACTTTCTCTTTTGGAGTAGCAT
>CAWVTO010000105.1:0-7071 GCA_963932895.1 uncultured bacterium | reverse complement strand
ATTAATATTCAATAACTATTGAGCATTTGATGTATTATCTTTGAGCACCCAAATGAAAAAAATACTTGGTTTCATAGCGTTTTTATGCTTGACCGTTGTTGGCGTTGCCCAAACGCCCTCAATGGCTGCCACCAATGTTATTTTTGGCAATAAGTATTGCAGTGAGGTTAATGTTGCTTGGACAAATGGTAATGGAGCTTCGCGTATAGTTATCGCTTCACAAGGAGCCGCTGTCACATTGATTCCTGCGAATAATGTTTTTTATCTCTCGGGTGCCAATTACGGTACCGGTCATCAGTTTAGTGCTACAGAGTATGTCGTGTATAATGGTACGGGCAATTCTGTTACGGTAACTAATTTAGATAAGAATACGACCTATTATTTTTCTGTATTTGAGTACAATGGCTCAGGTACTATATTTAATTACCTTACAGCAAGCTACCCAGAGGCAAGTGTTACAACTGAAAATATTGCCGCAGATTTTACGATTGATGATCCCTACCAATGCGAAAATGGGAACGTATTTAATTTTACACCAAGTGTAGTGCAAACGGGCACTGGTGCTCTGTCGTACAGTTGGCGTTTTGGTGATGGTAACACGAGCGTTGTGCAGTTTGCTAGTCATACGTATCTTAATAAAAATATTTATAATGTAGAATTGACGGTTAGCTCGTTGCAATGTGAATCCGTCATTATTAAACAAGATACAGTAGCTCCAAAGCCAGATGTATCGTTTATATTGGATCCTAGTATAGTCGATAACACGCAAGAACAGTGCTTTTTTAAGCCCGATGGATCAAACAATTTTTTTAAATTTACGAACACATCCGATTATGGTTTTCTGCCCACAGGATTTTCTTTCACGGAAAAAAAGTGGGACTTTGGCGATGGAAGCATAGAGTTCAATACCGACGACAATTTTGTAGATAAAACGTATTCACAACCGGGTAACTATACCGTAAGATTTACTGTAGGTAATTCTTTCAATGATAGAGAATACTGTACAGATTCATTTGATATGATTGTACGTGTAAGGCCAAGACCGATAGATACAAACCTTGTGGTTTTAGATACGACTATGTGTTTACTTGGCAATAATTTTGACTTCGATCACCAAACAACGGATATTTCGGTAGCGAGTACTTGGGATTTTGGAGATGGCAATACAGAAGGGGGCAACACTGTAACGCACAGTTATGCGGCCATAGGTAAATACTATGTCACATTAGAAGCGTTGGACGGCTCTGGTTGTTATGATTTTTATGAAGATTCGGTAGTAGTAGTACCACAGCCAAATAATACAATAGGAACCTTAGATCCTAGTTATTGTGAGGGAGATTCTGCTGTAACATTACTAGCCAACATTGGGAACGGTGATTGGCTTGGAGACGGCATAGACGGTTCAGGAATATTTACGCCAACGGTACTTGGAGTGAATGCTGTAAGGTATGCGGTAGAAGTAGATGGATGTAAGGACACCGCGGAGCTGACTACTACAGTTTATGTAAGACCATTTTTTGAGTTAGGGGCCGATACTACAATTTGTCAAGGTGCTTCTTTTGAGAAAGGAGTAGTAAGAGGGAATGCAGCAGCTACATGGAGTACAGGAAGCACAGACTCGTTCACTCAAGTGACTAGTAGTGGTGTTTTGTGGGCACAGCTCACAGAAAGAGGCTGTGAATATCGAGATAGTATTGCGGTGGAGGTTTTACCATCGCCTTTATTTGATCTGGGAAGTGATAGTACGCTCTGTGGTGGCAGTTTTAGAGAAATAAACGTGTATACTCCTGAGGCTACATATACCTGGTCTGATGGTTTTGCAGGCCCTTTACGTGTGCTCAATTCATCGGGTGTTTATGGTGTTACTGTCACCAATAAGTGTGGCACTTTCACCGATAGTGTTAATCTAAATTTTCTGCCTTTTGCTTGCGACATATTCGTTCCGAATGCCTTTACACCTAACGGTGACGGCTTAAACGATATATTCAGACCTACGGGAAATGTTGTTCTGAGGAGTATGAAAATTTTCAATCGATGGGGTGAAATGTTATTCGAGAGTACGCCAGAAAATTTTGGCTGGAACGGCATCTATAAAAAGGATTTAGCAAAGAGTGATCATTATTTTTTTATCATTCGATACGAAAAACCTGTTCCCTCTAGCGTAGAATTGCTTGAGGCAAGTGGTGCGGTTTTTCTGATGCGATAAATTTACAATATTCTTCTAATGCCAATGCGTAGTGCAGGTGTCCACACGGTCATTTTAGGCTGAGACGAAGTGGTAGCCGTAATAGGCAACGTTGCTTTTATTCCTGCTACTAATATTGTGCTGGGTAGCACCTCCATCGTCAAATCAGCAATTAGCAATGCTTGAAATAGAAAAGGATTGATTTCTATCCCCGTAGAATCCTTGATTATTGTGGTGTAATTACCATTAATGGCAAACCCTTCTGTTTTGACTTTGGCATTGTGAGAAACTAAAAAGAATGCACCCAGGCCTCCACCTATATTTAGCTTTAGTTTAGAATTAATACCGCTTACTTGCAGTTGTTTATTGTACAGAAATTGAGATCCCAAATACATTTGGCGGTAGCGTATTTCTGCTCGCTTAGTTGCGGCAAAAGCTAAGTCTCTTATCTCCGGTAGTTGTGGATGTATTACGTCCATAAACTGTAAATTTTCTAACTCAGTTAGTATATTGGTTTGATGAAACCCCGGAATAATAGAATAAGACTGAAAACGATTGATATTCTTGCGTATTTCTATTCCAAAACCGACCGTGTAGCCATGAGATTTCATACGGCTAAAGGAGTCGGATAGGTTTTTTGGCTCAAAACCAATGTGAGTAACATTAAGCGTAGGTTCTACTATAATACCCAAGCTTGTTTGTCCCATACTACTAAGAGCAACGAGCAATAATGCGTAAAAGATGGAAGTTCTCATTTACTACGAAGTAAATGATAAAAACGATAGGAAAGAAATGCAGCTGAGATAGTAAGCCCAATGCACAAGCCAATCCAAATGCCGTTGACCCCATGGTACACAGCATCGGGTGAGCTATAGTGCGATAGGTAATAACCTATAGGCATGGCAATAATCCAATAGGCAATAAATATAAGAGCACTTGGCATGGAGACATCTTCTATACCTCTAAGTATACCTACTCCTACAGCTTGTATGCCGTCGCTAAGTTGAAATATAGCTGCGATGATGAGTAGTTCTGCTCCCATTTTGAGTACAGCAGGTTCTGAGGTGAATAGTGCCGCTAAGGGTTGATTGAATAAATAGAAGCCGAGGGCAAAAACAATGGTGACTACAAAACCAAGTTTGAGACCGTTGTATCCGTAGGCTTTTACGTTTTCTTTGTTCTTATTGCCGTATGCTTTAGCCACACAGATACTGCTGCCTGCAGAAATGCCTCCTGCAAACATGTAGGTGACAGATGCAAGTGTGATTGCTAGATTGTGGGCTGCGAGCTCTTGGGCCCCGAGCCATCCAGCCATAACTGCAGCTCCGGCAAATGCGGCTACCTCAAAAAAGTACTGTAAGCCTGATGGGAAACCAATAGCAAAAATCCGTTTGTAAAATGATATGCGTCTAGACTCTCTGAAAGACGCAATGAACTGATTCCAAGAAATTGGGATTCGTTTCGAATAAAAGAAAACAAGCAGCATACTTACTGCTAAAAATATACGGGATAGAATGGTAGCGTATCCAGCCCCATTTAGCCCATAGGCTTCAGAACCAAGATTGCCATAGATAAATACCCAGTTTAGAAATACATTGAGTGCTAATGCTACCAGTGTAATGACCATTCCTCCAATCGTAAAACTGAAACCATCGCACAGATTTTTAGCAAAGAAAAATACCATCATGGGTAGTAATGACCACATGAGCAAGGTCATATAAGGCACTGCAAGTGCTTGTACTTCTGCTGTTTGGCCCAGTATAGAGAAATTAGTAACGAAGCCGTAGATAACAGCTGATGCTACTATGGATAGACCAATAGTAGTCATAAAACTATCGCGTGCTAAGAGCCTGTAGCTGGAGGTTTTGCCCTTGCCTTGCAGTATGCCTACTATTGTAGCATAGGCCATAGATACGCCAATGGGAAATACACTAATGAAAAAGAAAACACCATTGCAAATGCCTGCGGCAGCTAGCGATTCGTAGCCAAGTTTGCCCACCATAAGCGTGTCAAAAAAGCCTGTGAAGACCATACCAAGTTGCCCAATTATGATGGGCCAACTAATTTTGATTATATCTTTGAGATAACGATTCAATACTGAAAATAATATGTGTGCAAAGGAACTTCAAAAGACGTCAGCAAAGAAATTAAAGTTAGTAGTTTTAAGTGGTGCAGGTATTAGTGCCGAGAGTGGTATTAATACCTTTAGGGGAGCAGGGGGTTTGTGGGAAGGATACGATGTGCGAGATGTAGCAACACCGCAAGCGTGGGAAAGAGACAAGGAGCTAGTACTTCGTTTTTATAATGAGCGAAGAAGAGATATAGCCGCCGTAGAGCCCAATGTAGCACACCGTATACTGGCAGAGTTGCAAGAGGAGTATGAGGTAAAAATAATCACTCAAAATATTGATAACCTGCACGAGAAAGCGGGCAGCCAAGACGTGCTGCATCTGCACGGAGAAATAACCAAAGCATTTAGTTCTGTTGGCCATAAACACCTACACGATATTGGTTTTGAAGATATTAACCTTGGAGATAAATGCCCAAACGGTCACCAGATACGCCCGTTTATCGTATGGTTTGGAGAGGATGTGCCCCTCATACCCGCAGCTGTAGAACAGGTGTCAACCGCAGATGTAGTATTGGTTATTGGCACTAGTCTAGAAGTATATCCGGCAGCTGGGTTAGTTACTATAGCAAACCCCCATGTGCCTATTTATGTGATAGACCCCAATGACATAACCCACAAAATAGACGTGCCCAATAAGGTCATCCATATACAAAAAGGGGGTAGTGAAGGGATGCAGGAGTTCAGAGCGATAATAGGCGAGGTTTGACGGTCTGTATACGGCTAGTTGTTTAAGTTAGTAAACAATAGTATCTCTGGTTAGCCACTGTTACTGCTTTATAAACTTCATTCTTGTTCCAGTCTCTGTAGAAATAAAATAAATTCCGCTTTTCAAATGCTTAACATCAATCTTTTCATTGTTGTCTATATTCCCTGTGACAATATTTTTTCCAACAAGATTAGAGATGGTGTAGCTCTCAGAATTTTCTAATCCGCGGAGTTGAATATAATCATCTGTTGGGTTTGGATAAATACCGACCTTTTCAGTTGAGGTGTAATCAGGTATGCCTAAAGTGGTATTTAAGTCATCTGTTTTTAATGTCCCCAATCCATTTGTAGCTTCCCAAAAGTTATATGTAGGTGAAAAATCGGACGAAGTTCTACTAAATTTTTCGGAGTTGTCATCAACCACATCCCACTGTTCAGTCGTTAAAGGACTATCTGTTAATACAATTATCAATGCTCTGAAATTTCTCTGGGATTCAGTGTGGCTAGGAACGCGTTGGCCTAATAAAGTTTCTAATGAAGAAGAAGTGTAAGTAGTTCTTTCTGAGGCGTTAAAAGTATATGGATCTCCTGAAAAATTTGTGTTTGAGATTCCGGTAAACACATCGAAGTCTTCGACATCCGTAATTGGGATCATACCCATTGTATATAATTCCAATTGGTTGTAGGGAATACTATTCCCTCCATTGGCAAAACTGCCAAATGATTCAACGGAATAGGAGCCAGAACCATTGTCAATCAGTGTGCTTTGGCTAAAACCGCCTAATTGTCCTTTGGAGTTACCTCCAGTGACTCCCCAATGTGGTTTAAACCCGAAAAAATCAGTTCCATTAAAAGTACCTTCCGTATCTATTCCGAAATTACCCCAATTATGCATCAGTTCATGCAGGGATGGGCCTGATCTTAAATAATCTCTTCTCGTAAGATGCATTACTGCCTTTAATTTCCCTAATGATCCATAATTGGAGCTATTGTCAAATATGCTCAAACCAATTCCAGAGACATCGTTGGAGACTTGTATTAATTCTCCAAAAGGTAAGTCACTTGGTTTTTCATCTTCATTCAATATTAAAAATAAAAAGTCAAATTCATCATCAAATTTTTTATAAATATCTTTAAATAAAGCCTCTCTAATAGCGGGGTCTTTAAATTCATCATTGGATTTCCAATTGGCATATTCCTCAGTTGACATTAATAGTGAAGCAACTCTATTGTTTTGATGGATTTCTATTGTATGTGTCTGGGCAACTACATTACAAAGAGAGATGACGAATAGTAAGGTAAAGAAATGTTTTTTCATAGTTGTGTTATTTATTAGTATTTGTTAGCATAAACATAATTTGAAGCGAGTTTCTATTTTTACTATGTAGGAAACTGGATTCCATCTTTATAAAAGTGTGAAAAAGCAATAGTAGAAACAGGCTTTCAAGTATTGCAAGTTCAATGCTTGAAAGAAACTAGGGATAATCACAATTATCTGAATGGTTTTTTGCTCGATCGGGAGCAATATGACAGTAAACTGGCTTTGGGTCGTAGGTATTAGCTGCGTAAAGATGGTTATGATTTATGTTCTATACCACTCAGGTCTCCATTGATTTTCATCAATATCAAAGGTGTCCTTTGTTTTATTTTGTATAGGTCAGAAATAAATTCTCAAATTTTCAATGTGCTTTCTCGGTTCTCTTACATGAGTGCCAATACTCTTATATATATATTCTCAATTATTCCTTTTTAGAAAAATAGTAAGTTGATTCTTGTGGCCAATGGCACTTTGCATATGCCCTACGTTAGTGCTGGCCTAAGGTGTGTAGCAAAAGAAGTAGAGCCCTACTTCTTCTCTAATAACCCTATTTCTATCAAGCGTTCTGTCAAAAATTCGCCTGCAGATATGTTGTCGTATGCTTTTGGGTTTTCTGATGTGACACAGTTATCCAAGCAATCGAGTCGCATCTCAGATACCGGGTGCAAGAAATAAGGAATAGAAAAACGGGTAGTGCCCCATTCTTCTTTGGGCGGATTTACCACTCGATGC
>CAWVTO010000104.1:0-7133 GCA_963932895.1 uncultured bacterium | reverse complement strand
CGACTAGTTAAGCGTAACTAGTCTCAGAATATACAGAATGGAGTTGCGAGAGTGGCTCCATTTTTTTTTGTAATTCATATTCCTCCACATTCTTTTATCTTTGATACTTGAACATTATCAAATCACTTATTCTGTCACTATTTTCATCAATTGTATTCCTTGGGCAAGCACAAACATTCACCTCAGGGAATACGTACTTAGATAGCAATAGCTATATTGAATACCACGCAGGAAATTTGCCTATCATACTCTCATCTCCACACGGCGGATACCTAGAGCCAGACTCTATACCTCTTAGAGATTGTGATGGATGCGTATACCAGCGAGACTCCTACACACAAGAACTTACTCGAGGCATACAGGAGGCTATTATAACCAAAACCGGTTGCTACCCTCATATGGTAATAAACCTGCTGCACCGCAACAGACTAGATGCCAATAGAGATATCATAGAAGCGGCAGATAGTAATACCACCGTTGAGGCATCATGGAGATACTTCCATAGAATGACAGACACTGCCAAGACCATAGCTACCAGACAATACGGCAAAGGACTGTATATAGACATGCACGCTCACGCCCATAGCATACAGCGACTAGAAATAGGACATGCCGTATGGAAAAGTGATCTACAGCAATCTGACAACCATTTGAACAGTCAGACAGTCTTGGATAAAAGCACGATAAAGAACTTGGCAAGTGATAATATCAATAACCTTAGTCATGCACAGCTAATACGTGGAGAGTATTCACTTGGCACACTGATGCACGAATCTGGTTTCCCGTCTGTACCAAGTAGTGCAGATAGTTTTCCGCTAGATACTCAGTTATTTTTCACCGGAGGCTACGATGTAAAAAGACATGGATCTAGAAACGGTGGTACGATTGACGCTATACAGATAGAATGCAATCAGAGTTGGAGATTCACCTCAGCTGGTAGAGAAGCGTTTATAGACAGTGCCAGTAATGCACTTATTGAATTCGTAAAGACACACTACTTTTCAGATTTCAAAGCAAATTACTGTAACAAGCTACTAAGTACATCCACCACATCACTAGAGAGTTTTAGCATGTATCCCAATCCAGCTCACAACACATTGTACATTAATAGCAGACTAGGAAATGCATCTGTCACCATTTACAATAACCTGGGAATACTGGTCTTTGACGGCAAACTAGCCAATGAACATATAGATATAAGCGAATTGCCTTCTGGCATTTATAACGTCAGAATAAGCAACGCACACAAATCGTTATCGCCTAAAGCATTTGTAAAGCAGTAATTGTAACATTGCACCAAGCCATGAACATCCTTCTCAAAAACATAAAACAACTTATCGGAATCACCGAAAACTCTAGCACCATAAAACGAGGCAAAGCACAAGGTGAGGTAACCACACTTGACAATGCCTATTTGGTGGTAAGAAACCACAAGATTGAGTCTTTTGGGCCAATGAGCGAATGCCCTGAGATAAACATGGACTCGCACGATTGTGCCGGCAGACTCGTGATGCCCATGTATGTAGATAGCCATACACACATGATTTTTGCTGAAAGCCGCAGCGGAGAGATGAATCAACGCTTGCATGGCAAAACCTACCAAGAAATAGCTGAATCTGGAGGCGGAATACTCAATAGTGCCGCTAAACTTCGCTCTATGAGCGAGCAGCAGCTGTATGATGCCGCTCAAGAACGTATAGGAAACGCCATAAAACAAGGCACAGGAGCCATAGAGATAAAAAGCGGATATGGACTAACCATAGAGGATGAAATGAAAATGCTGCGTGTCATACGCATCTTAAAGCAGCTCTCTCCTACCCCTAT
The DNA here is from genome assembly GCA_963932895.1 of uncultured bacterium. GTDB lineage: Bacteria > Bacteroidota > Bacteroidia > NS11-12g > UBA9320 > UBA9320. The sequence continues at coordinate 5,309 of CAWVTO010000104.1, read as the reverse complement.
CAAGGCCACTTTCTTAGGAGCTCATGCTTTACCTGAAGAATTTAAAAACAACAAAGACGTGTATATGCACTTGGTATGCAATGAGATGCTTCCGCGTATAGCTGGCGAAGGGTTGGCAGATTACATAGACATCTTCTGCGAGACAGGTTACTTTAGCTTAGACGACCTAAAACAAGTGATAGAAGCTGGAGACAAACATGGCCTAAAAGCAAAGGTGCATGTAAATCAATTTAGCAGTTTTGGAGCAGTAAAAATGGCTTGCGAAATGGGAGCCTTATCGGTAGATCATTTAGAGGTAATGAACGATGATGATTATTCGGCGTTAGCCAACTCAAATACCATAGCTACAGGATTACCGCTTTGTTCACTATTCCTAGACATACCCTATACGCCAGGAAGACAGCTGATAGACAAAAACATTCCGCTAGCGATAGCAAGTGATTTCAATCCAGGGTCTGCTCCTAGTAGCAATCTTAACCTTGCCTTTGGCCTAGCGTGTAGCCAAATGAAACTTACTCCAGAAGAAGCGTTTAATGCATTGACGTATAATGCTGCTTTTGCTATGGAAGTACAAGACGAAGTAGGAAGTATCCAAATTGGCAAAAAAGCAAACCTGATCATCACCAAACCAGCGAATGGTTTAGCAGATATTCCCTATTGGTTTGGGGAGAGTATGATAGGTAGTGTACTAATTTAATACGCCCGAGCATTGCTGCCCTGCATGTAGTAAACATAGCTTCTGTTGACTACCTGATTTCCTCCCGTTGTAGGATAGTTTCCAGAGAAATACCAATCTCCCAGATGATTAGGACATGAAGCATGGAGTCCTTTAATAGTTTGATAAACTATCTCAACCTGTGCATTCATACCTACAGGGGTAACCAGTCTACCGATCTCTGCTTCTATTTGCTTATCTGTATAGCGATCATAAAGCATTTTTACCTTATTCTCCATCTCCTCCACGGGCTTTTCCAGTTCTGCTTTACACGCTTCAAAAACCACATCCATAAACTGAAGATCGCCTTCTTTTTCAAGCAAACTCTTCACTGCTTGAAAAGCGATAAACTCATTCATACGGCTCATGTCTATCCCATAGCAATCCGGATATTTTATAATGGGAGCACTCGAGGCTACTATTATTTTTTTGGGACCTAGTCGGTCCAATATTCTCAAAATACTTTTCTTTAGAGTAGTACCTCTTACAATGCTATCATCTACAACCACAAGCGTATCCGTAGGTTTCACCACTTCGTACGTCACATCGTAACCATTACCTACCAAGTCGTCTCTACCCTCGTCTTGAGCAATAAACGTTCGTATTTTAGCGTCTTTTATGAGCAGTTTTTCTCTTCTTATTTTCACAGAAAGAAGCTTATCTATCTCCTTTGCTGTAGCTGCACTTCCCAATTTTAGGAGCTGCTCTCGCTTCCACTTATCCAAGTACTTATAGACACCATCTATAAGTCCATAATAGGACGTAGCTGCCGTATTTGGTATATATGAAAAAACAGTAGATCGAATATCAAAGTCAAGCCTTGTGAGTATCTCCCGCGATATTTTACGCCCCAACCGTTTACGCTCTTCGTGTATTTTGCCATCAGTACCCCTAGAGAAATAGATACGCTCAAAGCTACACGAAAGGCGTTCTTGAGGTTCTAATATTTGTTTCTCTTCAAAACTTCCATCTCGTTTTACGATGAGGGCATTCCCAGGTTTCACTTCTTTCAGATCGTCCATTTGCAAATCGAATGCGGTTTGAATAGCTGGTCGCTCACTAGCTACCACTATTACTTCGTCATTGGACCAGTAGTAGTTGGGTCTTATCCCATTTGGATCTCGCATTACAAATGCATTTCCATCTCCTATCAACCCTACCATATTGTATCCTCCATCAACACTTTTGAATGAATTTTTCAATACATTCTCTAGGTCTAGGTTGTTTTTGATATGCTCCGCAGTAGCAAGGCTATCCATATCATTATCCTTGCACTCTTTGTACAGTCGTTCGTTCTCATCATCCAAAAAATGTCCAATTTTTTCGAGCATTGTAACGTTATCACTTATCTCTTTGGGATGCTGACCTAGCTCTATAAGCTGCTGGTACATTTCCTGCACATTGGTCACATTATAGTTTCCAGCAAGCACAAGGTTTCTACTCATCCAGTTATTTTGGCGAAGAAACGGATGAATGTTCTCGATACTATTCTTTCCGTGTGTAGCATACCTGAGATGCCCCAAGAGCACTTCTCCAGCATACGCGTACTTTTTCTTGAGCCACTTTGTATCTTGGGCTTTCTCTTGGTCTAGATTAGCGTATTTTGTATTTACGCGTTCAAAAAGTGTAGAAACAGCACCGCTACCGTTAGCTCTTTCTCTTGCTATATATCTACTTCCATACTCCGGATCCAGTTTAATAACCGCCAGTCCAGAACCATCTTGACCTCTGTTGAGTTGCTTATTCATAAGCATCTGCAATTTCTTAAGTCCCCAAAGTTCTGTTCCGTACTTTTCTTTGTAGAATTCTAGTGGTTTTCTAAGCCTTATAAAGGCAACGCCACACTCGTGTTTTATAGGATCGCTCATATACTGAGATTGAGCAAACAAATGTATAACTTTGAAGCATCATAAGAGTCACCTTAATTGAAAATACTAATCATAAACGGCCCTAATTTAAACTTGCTTGGTAAGCGAGAGCCAAGCGTGTATGGAGACAAGAGTTTCGAGGAATTCCTTGAGCAGGTTAAGCACCAATTTTCAACACTAGAAATTCACTATTTTCAAAGCAATATAGAAGGAGAGTTAATCGATCAACTACACCAAACAGAAAACGCTGACTATCAAGGCGTAGTACTTAATGCTGGCGGATATTCTCATACCTCAGTAGCCTTGGCAGACGCTGTAGCTGCTATAACTACTCCAGTGATAGGTGTTCATATTTCTAATATATATGCAAGAGAGCAGGAAAGGCACACAGAGCTATTGGCTCAATATTGCAAAGGAGGAATATTTGGTTTAGGACTTCAAGGGTACGTAAGTGCTATACAATCACTTATAAGTCTGTAAAGACCTTTTTTCCTTTGGCAAAATAGTGCCATACTATTGATTTGGAATACAAGTGAACCTTAGTATTACCTATTTTTTTTACACTCTTTCGTTTGCGTAAGGTTGTGCCTAAACTTCCCCAAAAGGCAAAGTGAGCTTTCACTATAGTTACCACTCGCTTTGGCTGGCCGTCCAACACAAATTTTATCGCAGATATACCGTCCAACAGCATTCGCCATAAAATAGTGAGTAACCAAAATGGAGAATCTAGATTCTTGGCAAGTAGTAAAAGGTTATTCCTAAAATTAAGAAAGTACTTTCTTTCTGAGCCTTCTGCTAGTGTACCACCCCCAAGGTGATAGACTTCTGAACGAGGTTGCACCATCACAGTATTTCCCATACGCTGAAGTCGCCAACAGAGGTCTATCTCTTCCATATGAGCAAAAAAATCTGCATCTAAAGCTCCTGCTTTGTGATATAATTCTGCACGAACAAACAGACATGCTCCAGTAGCCCAAAACACTGCTTGTGCCTCATTGTATTGCCCCTTATCTTCTTCTAGCGTATCAAATATTCTCCCACGGCAAAAAGGATAACCCCATTTATCCAAATACCCCCCACTTGCTCCTGCATACTCAAATAGTTCAGGTTGTTTGGCATCTAGTATCTTGGGCTGTATTGCTCCAATATTCTTATCAGCAACGGCCATATCTACTAATGGACTCAACCAATCTACAGGCACACTCACATCACTATTGAGCAGCACGTAGTAGTCTGCCTCTATTTGTTCCAGTGCCCAGTTGTATCCCCCAGCATAACCGTAATTTTCTGGAGATACGAGTAGTTTTATATCCTCAGCAAAATGTTCTTTAATGTAGTTTGCACTATCATCTGTACTTGCATTGTCTACTACCCATACTTCTTTATTGCCATACTCTGTAGCCAATACTGAAGGTAAAAAACGCTCCAGCAACGAACGCGTATTGTAGTTCAGTATTACTATAGCAACTTTGGGTTGTACACTGTTCATCTCTTTTATTTTTTGTCAGAGAATACAAATTTCATACTATCCGTATGAACGAGTAAAACACAAAATTTATCCGCATTTACCTGAAATTGTTGTTTGAAATCTGCTTCTCGCTCCTTTACTACTATCTCTCGGGTCACCATCTCTTCTAGTGTACTTGCACTAAAATGAAAATGTGTTTGATGATCGCTCCTATCAATTACTTTTTGTGCAATAGCAATCTCATCTGCATGAGCGAGAATCACCGGAAATTTGGAATAGCCCCCATCCACAATGGCCTTCACAGTTTCATTCAATTCTTTTTTGAGTACTTTAATATCACTCTCCAAATTGTATAATATTTCCTTCTCTTTTTCTGATATGCTATTATCCATAAACGTATTAATTTTGGTCTGCCAACTATAATTTTACTTAACCAATGGCAAAAGTGTGCAAATAAAATCGTATTCTCGAAGATAGATTTAAGAAAGCAACGACAAATTAATTAATATGAAAAACATTTTCTTCTTTGTGGCAGCCCTAGCCTTCCTACTCACTGCCTGTAGCGAGCAGGAGGCTACCGAAAAGGTATTGGGATTGAAACCCATCTATGGGAATATTGACGATTTAGCAACGATGATTAGCACTACGGACAATCAACCTATGCAGTCTGTAGGTAAAATCTATGTATACGAAGACAAGCTACTCATAAATGAAGTTGGCAAAGGCGTACACATATTTAACAATGCCGACCCCAGGAACCCTAGTCCCCTTAAATTTATCAATATCCCTGGCAATGTAGATGTAGCCATAAAAGACAATTACATGTATGCAGATCTTGGAGTAGGTCTTGCAACTATCGACATTACAGACTTAGACAATATAGCGGTCACTTCCTTTGACCAAAATCATGTAAACTCACTAAATTCTGCAAGACCACCTGCTGCTATAGTTGGACTCTTTGTTTCAGATAAGGTGTTTTTTGAATGCCCAGATCAAAGTAAAGGATTAATATTAAGTTGGGAAAAAGCAGAAATGCCCAAACCAGATTGTTTCGTAATCCAATAAAAGGTAGACCATGAAAAAAATAATAGTATTACTAAGCATTGCATTTACAATGGGTTGCAGCGAGAACTCAACCAGCCCTAGCGGCAATATGTCGCAAAATAGCACTAGCACTGGCGGTTCTACAACTGGCACTGGCGGCTCATTAGCTCGCTTTACCATTGCAAAAAACCATCTCTATATAGCCACAGAATCT
>CAWVTO010000103.1:0-7230 GCA_963932895.1 uncultured bacterium | reverse complement strand
AAATAACGAGTTTTCATCTCACAAATCTAATTTAGAATCTGTGAATAGAAAATAAGAAAACGAATTACCTATCTTCGCAATCCAACGTTTATAACATGGCAAAAACAACAAAAGAGCTACTGCTTGACTTAGGTATTAAGGCTAAAAATGAGAGTATATGTACCGGTAGAGAGTGGATCACTTCTCTAGGTACAGAGACGGTAGAAGTATTCACTCCGGTGACCGGCGAAAAGCTGGGTGAGGCTGTGTATGCAAGCGATAGCGAGTATGAGCACGTAGTGAAAAAAGCACAAGAAGCGGCTGCACACTGGAAAACAGTACCTGCTCCACTGCGTGGAGATATCGTACGTCAGTACGGTATAAAACTAAGACAACGCAAAAATGACCTTGGCAAGCTGGTAAGTCTAGAGATGGGTAAAAGTTACCAAGAAGGACTGGGCGAGGTGCAGGAGATGATCGATATATGTGATTTTGCTGTAGGCCTTAGCCGTCAGTTATACGGACTTACGATGCACAGTGAGCGACCAGAGCACAGAATGTACGAACAATGGCATCCTGTAGGTTTAGTAGGTGTAATATCTGCTTTCAACTTTCCGGTAGCGGTATGGGCATGGAATAGCATGATAGCTACTGTATGTGGCGATGTTACCATCTGGAAACCAAGTGAAAAAACGCCGCTTACCGCTGTGGCTTGTCACAATCTTTTGCAAGAAGTAATCATAGAAAATGATCTTCCAGAAGGATTGTTTAACCTCGTGATAGGAGATTACAAAATAGGAGAGGCAATGGCCAAAGACAAGCGTGTACCTCTTATCAGTGCTACAGGTAGTACGAGAATGGGACGTAGAGTAAGTCAAGTAGTGGGTGCACGTTTAGGAACGTCTTTGCTTGAGCTTGGTGGAAACAACGCTATGATTATTAGTGAGAAAGCTAATTTTGACAATGCTCTTGTAGCTGCTGTATTTGGTGCGGTAGGTACTGCTGGGCAGCGATGTACAAGTACACGTAGAGTACTTATTCAAGAATCGGTATTTGAAGACTTTAAGAAAAAAATGGTGAATGCCTACGGACAACTTAGAATAGGTGATCCGTTGGACGAGAATAATCATGTAGGTCCACTGATAGATAAAGCTGCTGTAGCCTCATTTGAGAACGCGGTAAAAGCGGTAGAAGACCAAGGTGGTCAAGTACTAACAGGTGGGGAAGTACTTACGGGAAAAGGCTATGAGAGTGGTTGCTATGTGAGACCATGTATAGCTGAGGCTCGCAACCATTTTGAGATAGTGCAAGAAGAGACATTTGCTCCTATTGTATACTTGATACCCTTCAAGACGATAGATGAGGCTATCATCATGCAAAACGATGTAAAGCAAGGATTGAGTTCTGCTATATTTACAGATAGTCTGCAAGAAGCAGAAAGATTCCTAAGTGCTGAGGGTAGCGATTGCGGTATAGCAAATGTGAATATAGGTACAAGTGGTGCTGAAATAGGCGGAGCATTTGGTGGAGAAAAAGAAACAGGTGGCGGCCGCGAAAGTGGTTCTGATGCTTGGAAAGTGTACATGCGTAGACAAACCAATACAATAAACTACGGTAAGGGTTTACCGCTAGCACAAGGTATTAAATTTGATTTATAATAAAATTGCGGATACTGCCCTCTTGACACAGTATCCATAAAAAAAGCCCGAGTATCGTTTGATACTTGGGCTTTTTTATTTAAGTATTTTTATAGGGAAGTTATTCTGAATGGATGTCCCAGTACTGATAGAGCTTATTAACGAGCATATCTTCTTCTTCTGCTATTTTGTCATCTGCTTTTACCAGTTTTAAGGCAAAATCCATCAATTCCAGACGCTCTTTTTCTGTAGAATCTGCATAGAAATCTTCGGCACATTTTTGCAGCAGAATAGGATAATCATCCATAGCTGTAGTACTTATTTCCTCTGTAGCAGATTCCAGATTTCCTCCTAACGGAAAGTGATGAGCTACATAGTCTACGATTACCTTTCCTTCGCTAGCATCAAACTCGCCATCTACCTCGGCAAGTATGTTTAGTATTTGGAAACCTGCAATGTCTTTGTTTTTTCGGGCCATAACCATCTATTATTAAAGCAAGTTTATTGATTTTTTTTTGAATTGAGGTTGTTTTAGCCCAAAGTAATTGCCAACGTTAGGTTTACTTTCCTATTGCACGTAAAAGTCTTAAGACCTATGGTGCAAGCGAATAGTATTTGTCAATTGAAGAAATATGCACACCTACTATGGGAGAGTACATAGGTTCGTGTGTGCAGGTGGTTGGAATATTCCTAAACTCAAAAGAAGTCTTCCGTTGCCGGTATTGGCACGTGATATTGTTTATTTTTGACGGTATGCGTTTAGTCACAATTGTTTTCTGTTTAGTTAGTCTTCTATCCAATGCTCAGGACTTTGGAGCAACTTTACTTGGGAGTGCAAATTTTAGCCAGGTAGATGGGGACCAGCTCGGTGGGTATAATAAACTGGGAGCCAATTTCGGGATTCAGATTAACAGGGAGATTAACGATGATTGGGAAGCTGCTTTTGAGATACGTTTTAGTATGAAAGGGGCTAAAAAAGTAATCGATCCAGAAATACCGCAGCCAACCTTAAAGTTGAGTTACCACTATGTGGAAGTGCCCCTTTTGGCAAAGTATACCAAGTACAACAAGGTGACGCCCTATGGTGGACTTAGCGTAGGTGTAAACGTTTTTAATGAACGAAATGACAATGGAATCACTTCGGAGGAGGAAGCGTTGCAGCCAGTAGAAGTTGGCTTTGTGATAGGAGCCACGTACCACCTTACCGAAAAAGTAGGCATAGACTTACGCCATTCCTATTCGCTTGTGAGTATCCGCGATTATCCTATTGTGGTGAATAGTCCTACCGTGTTTGGAAGAGCAGGGTGGTACAACCGTCTTTTTACCGTAGGTGTTACACTCAACTTAGGCAAGTAGTCCAAAATTGATCGTGGAGCAGTAATACGCTTATTTTAGGGGCATGTTTTTAACATGCAAGTCTCGCTGAGGAAATGGGATCTCAATGTTGTTTGCTCTAAAGGCCTCATCAATCATAAAGCGGAGATCACTTTTTACTTGTTCAATAATAAACAATTGATTGGTCCAAAAGATCAATTCGAAGTCTAGACTAGACTCGCCAAAGTCTTTGAAAAGAATGAGTGGTGCTGGGTTGGTGATTACCTTGCTATGCTTCCAAGCAGTTTCAGAAAGAAGCTTTTCTACCAGCTTGACATCTGACCCATAGGCCACGCCTACTTTTATGCTGAAACGCGTTATGGTATCGTTAGAACTCCAGTTGATAAGCTTCTCACTTACGAGTTTGTGATTTGGGATAATCATGGCTATACCATCCCTGGTTTCTACTTTAGAGGTACGCAGACCTATTTCTTTTACAAGAGCTACGGTGTCATCCACTTCTACCACGTCGTGTACCCGTATAGAGGGCTCTACCAGCAGAATTACACCAGAGACAATATCGTTAGCTACTTGCTGTAGACCAAGACCTATACCAATGAGCAGAGGAGCCAGAGCTAAAAAACCGGTCCAGTTGACTTTGAGAGCAATGAGTGCGAGTACAACAAATACAATGATGAATATGTATTTTAAAATACGGATGATGGCAAATTCCCTGCCGGTGTCTAATCTACCTGCTGTTACTGCTTTGCGGGCTAGTTTTTTGGTCCATCGGTATACGAACCAGATGAAAAAACCAGATAAGGTAACGGAGAGCAAACTGCCCAATGTGATGGGATCACTTTTCCCAAATTGCCAAATTGCGTAATCGAGTATGTCTTTCATTTATCTGCGGTTATGGCTTTGTTGTCGTACACTAATGCAAAGTAATCGTTTCCAAGGTCTAGGTAGCCGTACTCGTAGCAGAAATAATAGGTTTTTTCTGCTTTAGTGGTATAGGTATTGGTGAAAAACGCAAAACTAAAGCCCAAACGGCTCAATTCTGTTTTTCTTACCTTTATGGACTTATCTGTAGGGCAGAGTTCCTCTAAGATAGTACGGTTCTTTTTTATCGTGCGGTTTACCTTACGGATGTAGTTATTTGATACCCCGTTTTGGGTATTGTTATGCTCATTGCGGCATTGATTATCGCAAAATTTCTTATCTGCACGACCGTGTATAGGTTTTTGGCATTGAAGGCAAACTTTAGGCTCCATTGCACAAAGATAAACGAGCAACTAGTATTTTTAAAATAAATACAGTTGGGCAGTGGTGTCCGTCTTATAATTGGGTGTTTTGAGTGGTTTGGGTTTTGCCGTGAGATTATACTTTCGTTTGGCGAGTCGCACTTGTTGATTTATGGATTCCGCTAAGACACCTACACCAGTCATTCGCTCTCCAAACTTACTGTTACTTAGTTTGCCACCTTGTGCTTCTGCAATGAGGTGCATTACTCTAGATGCTTTTAGCGGGAAAGTAGCCTGTATCCAATCTTCAAAGAGGAGTGCAATAACACCATTGAGTCTCACCATGGAATGGCCCAGTGATATAGCTCCTGCTTGGCTTACCGCCTTGCAGATTCCAAATATTTCATCGCTATTTAGTCCAGGGATTATAGGAGCAAGCATTACGTGGGTGGGTATGTTGTGCTCGCTTAGTTTTTGTATGGTTTTAAGTCTGTTGCCTGCCGAAGAAGTGCGTGGCTCCATAGCCCTACGGAGCTCTTCGTCTAGCGTAGTGATGGATATGTGTACATGTACAAGGTTTTTGGCAGCGAGCTGCTCTAAGATGTCGATGTCGCGGCATACCAGTGCGTTCTTTGTGATGATGCTTACCGACTGGTTGTGGTCCAAGCAGATCTGCAATAGTTCTCGGGTGATACCATACGTTTTTTCTGCGGGTTGGTAACAGTCTGTATTTCCGCTGAGCACGATCGTCTCGCCATTCCAACTGCGGCTTTTTAATTCCTTCTTGAGTAGTGCAGGTGCATTTTTCTTTATGAGTATATTTTTCTCAAAATCGGTGCCGGCACTATAGCCCCAGTATTCGTGTGTGATACGAGCATAGCAGTAAGTGCATCCGTGCTCGCATCCTTGGTAGGGATTCATGCTCCATCCGCCGGGTATATCGGGACTATCTACTTTGTTGAGTATGGTCTTGGGATGTACTTCAGAGAATTGAGTGGTATTGTCACTGCCAAAGAAATCTTCATCAAAATAAGACCCATCCCAAAAATCTTCTACCACATTAGTTTGGAAGGGGTTTGGAGTGTTGAGCAAAGCCCCACGGCCTTTTACATTCTTCGGTATGATAATATTGTTATCCAAATCGTTGACTACATTATAGGCCAAATAATTGGAACGGCCAAAAAGTGAGTTTAGGATTAGAACGAAGGTGTCGCTGGATGAATGTGCTCTTGATCTGGTTTGTATTGATCCCAAGAGCAATACTGCCTAACGTAGTTTGGCTAGGATCGGATCTACTGCTTTATCATTTTCGTGGAATATAGCTCATCTGGAGTAGCGATGGTCATTACATACATGCCGTCTGCAAGGAAGGATAGGTCGTATTGTTTTAGTGTATTCACCGCTAAGTAGGTGTCGTATACGACTTTGCCATATAGGTCATATACACGCATTTTATGCGACTGTTTCTCTATGGATACAAAGTTATTGTCTATGGTAATCTGCTGCGAAAAGGGATTCGGGTAAATAGCGAGGCCAGATTCCAACGCGAGATCGGTTGTATTGAGTGTTTGGCTATAGATGTCCAATGTTCTAAAACCAGACTCAAGCCCCCATATTTTCAGAAAGGATAAAGGGACAGAAGCATTGTAGGTGTACGTACTATCCTGGGGCGGATTGTCATACACAATGGAATCTCCATTGGCATCGTAAAAAGTAATTGTATAACAGCCGGTACACGTGTGGAAATAATCTAAATTTATGCTGTCTATTGAGCTAATAGCACGCAGATCAAATAACAAAGAACCTCCAAAATAGAAATCGTTGGAATCCAAACTGGTCCAGAGTCTATCCGATATTTGAATGGTCACGTTATTTATAGCAATGGCGGTATCGTTACTGCTCCCGAGTAGAACAGTGAGATCAGATGCCTGTATAGAAATGGTGTTTTGTGCTGTTGCATCGATACGCAGGGCTATCATTACAAAGAGGCAAACTACTATATATAGTTGTTTCATGCTAAATTTATTTGATTATCATTAAACTACAAGTTTAGGCGGTTTATATTGGTATTGCAAGAGGATTTCTTGTGTCATAACAATTCTAATGTTACCAATCTGATAGTCAGTTGGGTTATAGTGGAGTATTGGAATGCCGCATAACCTATTGGTAAAAGGAAAGTTGCGATTAGTTAATCGAAACTTTCCAATGTGTGTTTTTAGGTTATATTTTTCTCGGACTGTTCTGGTCATTTGTACCTTGTGCATTGCTTTACGTAGTCGTTTGAAATCTCAGTGTTCTTATTTTACTGAAAAAACGCTACTTCTTGGTCGCCATAGATTTAGCTAGATCATTCAACATTTTAAGTTGAACAGTTTGCAAAGCACCATTTCCTCCACCCTTAGAATCTCCTCCAGACACCACTATCTTTGGAAACACTATACCTTTAGGACCTGCCAATGCTTTAGCTACACCAATGGCCGTCTCTTTGTCTATTCTAGCTTGTTCTAATGGGGATAAGCCAGCCAGTACTTTAAGCTTATCACCTTCCGCTTCCGCTTTTTTAAGAGCTAGAGTAGATGCTGCTTTATACTTGTCTTCTTCCAGCTTTTCAGCAGCTACCAATTTTGCTTTACGTGCTCGAATAACGGACTCAATCTCATCTGCTTCTTCTGTCGCAGTACGTTCAGCAATTAATTTTCTACCTTTTACAATAGCTGTTTGCTCTTCTTGCTGAGCAGCAATCAATTCTTGCTTAGAGTTAGCTTTATCCGCTGCATACTTAATCTTCTGTCTCAATTTTACATCAATTTCTTCTACGTAATGCACATTATCAATTGACGTATACGTCGATAAAATACCAAATGTCTGAATATCACTTTCAACTCTTACCATCTCACCGTTCTCATCCAGTTTGGGTTTTACATCGATATAGGTTTCTTGGCTACCGTCTTCTAATACTCGCGTTTTAGTGTTCGTTTGTAATAACACCTGCCCATTACGCAATTGGTCTTGAAAGTATTGATCCAATTGTGACTTACCACCAGAATAATGTGCTT
>CAWVTO010000102.1:0-7407 GCA_963932895.1 uncultured bacterium | reverse complement strand
TGTTCATGGGATGGATTTTCAATATCTCTGGAGCAAGCGGTGCGTGGATGGATATTCCAGCGATGTATCACTTAATAATAGGTGGTTTTGCTTTTGGAGCAGTATTTATGGCAACAGATCCTGTATCTGCTGCACAAACAGAAACAGGGAAATGGGTATACGGATTTTTTATAGGTGTTATCACCGTACTAATACGTGTATTTAACCCAGGATACCCAGAAGGTATAATGATGGCAATACTTCTTATGAACGTGTTTGCTCCGCTTATCGACTACTACGTAGTTCAGTCTAACATTAAAACAAGATTAAAACGTGTCCAAGTTTAATAAAAACGATAACAAGTACATTATATCGTACGCGATAATAATGACATTGGTATTTGGTTCGGTACTAGCTGTAGTAGCTCTTGCACTGAAACCAAAGCAAGATGCAGAGGTGCTTCTTGAAAAACAAAACTTTATTTTGAAAGCTGCTCTTGGCGAAAAAGCTATGAGCACGATGTCTGATGAGGAAATAACAGCGTTGTACAATGAGACTGTGAAAACAGTAGTAGTGAAAGCAGACGGAGTTAGAGTAGAGACGGAAGAAGCAAGTATAAACGTATTCAAAGAATACAAGAAGCCAAAAGATGTACGTGAATTGCCAGTCTACAAGGTGTACGACCAAGCAGATTCCAACAAGATAAAAGCGTATGTATTTCCTGTGTATGGTAAAGGCCTTTGGGATTTTATCTGGGGATATGTAGCTGTAGAGGCAGATCTCAAGACGCTAGGCGGTCTTGTATTGGATCATAAAGGTGAAACACCTGGACTGGGTGCTCGTATTACAGAACAAGAAGTTCAAAGCCGTTTTATTGGTAAAGAAATATTCAATGCCAATGGAGAGCTTGATGCTCCTCATTTTCAAAAAGGAGAGGGTAACACATACGAAGGTGCACACAAAGTGGACGGACTAAGTGGGGCCACCATTACGGCAAAAGGAGTTAATAATATGCTAGATGATTACCTAGCTATGTACAAATCATTCATTAAAGCACAGAAATAATGAGTACTGAAACAGTTGAAAAAACAAACGATCAAGTAGCAGAAGTGAAAAAGCCTTCTGAGCCACTTTTTAGTAAGAAGAGAAGACAACTTCTTTCCAATCCATTGGATGAGGATAACCCAATCACTATCCAAGTGTTGGGTATATGTTCGGCACTTGCCGTTACCGTGGCACTCAAGCCTACATTTGTAATGGCTGTTGCCGTTACAGCCGTTCTTGTACTGGCCAATGTTGTCATCTCTGCTTTGAGAAATACTATTCCCAATAGAATTAGAATCATTGTGCAACTCGTAGTAGTTGCGTCTTTGGTAGCCATAGTAGATCAGGTGTTGAAAGCGTATAGCTATGATATCTGGAAAGAACTATCTGTGTTTATTGGACTTATTATTACAAACTGTATCGTGATGGGTCGTCTTGAGGCATTTGCCTTGGGTAACAAACCATGGGATGCATTCTTAGATGGTTTGGGTAACTCTTTCGGGTACGCTTGGATTATCCTTGCTATTGCTTTCTTTAGAGAATTATTTGGTAGCGGAAAACTATTTGGTTTCCAAGTAATGCCAGATGGTTACATAGGTAATGGAGTTATGATGTCACCCGCAGGAGCTTGTCTTTTGCTAGGTGTGCTAATTTGGATAGTAAGAAGCCGAAGCGGTTACGTAGAGGATTAATTAGAAAATCTTAATAGATAGAAAAATGGAAAATTTAATAAACATATTTATCAAATCGATTTTTATCGATAATATGATTTTTGCTTACTTCCTTGGGATGTGTTCATACCTTGCAGTATCCAAAAAATATAAGACTGCAGCCGGTCTTGGAATGGCAGTAATTTTTGTTCTGGGTATCACGGTACCGTTGAACTGGTTAGCCTATAACTTCCTGCTAAAAGAAGGAGCTCTTACCTGGATAAGTGCAGATTTTGCTACAGTAGATTTAGAAGTACTTAAGTTTATCGTATTTATTGCGATAGTAGCTGCATTTGTGCAGCTTACAGAGATGGTAGTAGAGAAGTTCTCTCCAGCTTTGTACAACTCACTGGGTATATTTTTACCACTTATTGCTGTAAACTGTTCTATACTGGGGGGTGCATTGTTCTTACCTACAAGAGATTATGAGTTTGCAGAGGCTGTGACTTTTGCTCTAGGTTCTGGTATTGGATGGTTCTTAGCGGTAGTGTCGCTTGCTGCTATTCGTGAGAAAATGGCTTATGCAGACGTACCTAAGCCACTTAGAGGCCTTGGTATTACATTTATTATCGTAGGACTTATGGCTTTTGGTTTCATGAGTTTCGGTGGTTTTGAGCTACCTTTTAAGACAACAGAGCAGCAACAAGCCGAACAAGAAAAATCATCGGCGAAAATTGAAAACAAAAGTGCAGAATCAGTAGTTAATTCAGTAGTAAACTATTCAGAATAAAGAAATGATAATAGCATTAAACACAACAGTCATATTACTTGCAGCAGCGGTATTTACCTCTGTCATTATCCTTTTGGTAGCTATGCTTATGATAGCCGCCAAAAGATTGGTAAACCAAGGTGCTGTGAAACTTACAATAAATGGAGAAAGAGAAGTAGAAGTAGAAGCTGGTGGCACCCTTTTGGGAGCACTACAGCAAGCTGAGCTTTTCTTGCCATCTGCCTGCGGTGGTGGTGGTACTTGTGCTATGTGCAAGTGTCAGGTACATGAGGGTGGAGGAGATATACTCCCTACAGAAACAGGGCACATCAAAAGAAGTGAGCAGAAAGATAACTGGAGACTTGCTTGCCAAGTGAAGGTAAAAGAGAACATGGTGGTAGAAGTGCCAGAAGAGGTATTTGGTATCAAGAAGTGGGAGTGCGAAGTAGTTTCTAACTACAATGTAGCCTCGTTCATAAAAGAATTTGTAGTGAAGCTTCCTGAAGGTGAAAACCTAGACTTTGAAGCGGGTGGATACATACAGGTAGATGTTCCCCCAATCACTGTTGATTTTGGAGAGATTGATATTACAGCACACCCAGAGCTTATAGCCGATGGTCGTGATGCCATGGATTTTAAATCTGAATGGGATAAATATGGTCTTTGGGATCTTAAAATGGTCAACGACGAGACTATTTTTAGAGCGTACTCTATGGCTAATCACCCAGCAGAGGGGAATATAGTAATGCTAAACATACGTATAGCTACTCCACCTTGGGATAGAAAGAATAACAAGTGGATGGATGTAAATCCAGGACTGTGTTCTTCGTATGTTTTCGGATGTAAGCCAGGTGATAAGGTAACTATATCAGGACCTTACGGTGAGTTCTTTATTAAAGAGACAGATGCAGAAATGCTCTATATCGGTGGTGGTGCAGGGATGGCACCTATGCGTTCTCACTTATTCCATTTGTTCCATACTTTGAAAACAGGTAGAAAGGTAACGTACTGGTACGGTGGACGTTCTAAGAGAGAATTGTTCTATTTAGATCACTTTAACAAAATAGCTGAGGAGTTTCCGAATTTTAAATTCTATGTGGTATTATCAGATGCCACTCCAGAAGACAATTGGGTTACCAAAACAGATATGGAGGATAATGTTGGAGATGGATTCTCTGGGTTTGTACACCAAGCAGTAATAGACGAGTACCTTACGAAGCACGAAGCTCCTGAGGATATTGAATTTTACTTTTGCGGTCCTCCACTAATGAACCAAGCGGTTCTTAAAATGTGTGATGACTGGGGAGTGCCACCAGAAAACGTTGCCTTTGACGATTTCGGCGGATAACAATTAGAAATAAAATTCAGATAATGAATTATAACAATACATCAAAAGGCAGAGCAATCTGCCTTTTTTTTATGCTAGTTGGTTTTGTTGCGTGTAAACAAGAAACTACGATTCAACAAAACAAGGTGTCTGGCAACGCATTGGGTACTACGTACCACATTGTATACTTAAGTACAGCAATAGATAGTATTCGGCAAAAAATAGATTCTATGGTATTTGCCGTGAATCACGGTCTATCTACCTATCAGGACAATTCGCTCATTAGTGCGTTCAATATCAACTCAGATGGATTATGGAATGATCCAAACGAAGCAAAGCATTTTGTAAATGATATGCGTCACTTTGCAGAGATGGTAAGCCTGAGCAAAGGCATTAGTAGTAAGACTGCAGGAGCATTTGACCCCAGTGCGAAGCTGCTTTTTGATGAGTATATGCGTGCTAAAAAGGCGGAAGAGGTGATGAGTACAGAAGCTGTAGCACATGCTATAGCTCACAAGGGAATGGGAAAAGTACTGTTTGATAAGCAGGGCGTTCCGTATAAACTGGACTCCTTGGTGCAACTCAATTTTAATGCTATTGCCAAAGGATATTTAGTAGATATTATAGGGAATTACCTAACGGCACAAGGAGTAAATGATTATTTGGTGGAAGTAGGGGGGGAGATGCGACTAAAAGGGCAAAATGCAGAAGGTGTGTCTTGGAAAGTGGGTATCAATGTTCCTTTGTTAGAAGCCAAGTCTTCAGATTTTTTCAAAGTGCTGGAGCTAGAAGATATCGCCTTAGCCACAAGTGGTAATTACCAAGATTTCTATTCGATAGAAGGTAAACTGGTAGGACACACATTAGACCCTAGAGATGGTAAGCCTGTAATAAGTACATTAAAGAGTGCTAGTATATTGCACAAAAAATGTGCGGTGGCAGATGCCTACGCTACAGCAGCTATGGTGCTAGGCCTAGAGGAATCTAGAAAGATAGTGCAGCAAGATTCTACGCTTAGTGCATTCTTTATCTATGAGAACGGTACGGAGCTACAAGGAGAATTTGTAGAATAAGGGAGTTCTATTTTTCTTCTTATTCCTTTACCTTGCGGTCTTTATCATGATGACCGAAAAAGCCAGAAAAGTAGCCGATAGGCTGATGAGATACGTACAGGTAGATACACAAAGTGACCCGTACAGTGAAACATTTCCCAGTACAGAAAAGCAAAAAAATCTGAGTTTACTACTCGTAGATGAACTACAGTCTATAGGGGTAACAGATGCTTATATGGACGAATGGGGCTATGTCTTTGGTACAGTGCACAGTAATACGGATAAGAAGATAGAAACCATTTGTTTCTGCTCCCACGTAGACACGGCACCTGATTGTAGTGGAGCTAATGTAAAACCAATTCTACACGAAAATTATCAAGGTCAAGATATAAGATTGCCAGATGATACAACACAAGTAATCACTACCAACCAGCACAGCTACCTCGCAGAGCGTATAGGAGATGATATTATCACGGCAAGTGGTAATACACTGCTTGGAGCCGATGATAAGGCAGGAGTGGCCATCATAATGCAGTTAGCAGAAGAACTTGTACAGAATTCTAGCGTTAAACATGGAGATATTCGTATACTCTTTACTCCAGACGAGGAAGTAGGTAGAGGCGTAGATAAGTTGGATATGACGAAACTAAATGCAGACGTAGGCTACACGCTAGACGGCGGTACTCGCGGCTCGCTAGAAGGTGATACCTTCTCGGCCAATGCTATGACGGTAACCTTTCACGGTATCAGTGCACATCCGGGTTATGCTAAGGGTAAAATGGTAAATGCCGTAAAAGTGCTCAGTCATTTTATGGAAACGTTACCTCCTACAAGTTTCTCGCCCGAAACTACAAGTGGGGCAGAAGGCTTTGTACATCCGTATAATTTGAAAGGGCAACTAGAGATGGCAAGTGTCGACTTCTTGATCCGTGATTTCACTACCGCCAATTTAGAAAAACACCAACAGGTGCTAATAGATTTGGCAGAGAAAACACTATCTCACTGTCCAGGGGCTAGATATGAGGTAGCGGTAAAAGAGCAATACCGAAATATGCGAGAGATGTTAGATCAGTTTCCGCACATAGAAGCCAATGCCGTAGAAGCGATGAAGCGAGCAGGAGTAGAGCCAAAACAAGACCTTGTAAGAGGAGGAACGGATGGTTCACGTCTTTCTTTCATGGGATTGCCCTGTCCTAATATTTTTACTGGAGAGATGGCCATACACAGCAAGCACGAATACGTGAGCGTACAAGATATGGAAGCTGCTATAGATACGTGTATAGAGCTAGTACAGGTGTATGAGGAGATGGGGTAGGATTCTTTTTGTCTATTAATTAACCTATTCTATACTTTTCTTTTACGGAAAGTGTTTTCTGATTTACTATGTTGCGTAGGTATGAAAACAGAATCCAGAATGGCTATTTATCAAGCCGATAATCTCAGCCAAAAATTCCCGCGTTCTTCTTTTCACCTTAGACTAAATGAACTATCACTGCATGCGGGAAGTATAACAGGTGTAGTAGGAGAAAATGGAAACGGTAAAACGACCTTACTCAATATCATAGCAGGGGAAGCAAAAGCTGAAGGCAGTTTCAACTACTTTGGAGCCAAGATTGATGGTCGGTCTGACTGGGGGGAGTTAAAAGAGCACATTGGATTTATACCTCAACGTATCCCCAAGTGGTACGGTACTTTGGAGCAAAATCTGTATTTAAAAGCAGCCTTAGAAGGCATAGGGTATGACGCGATAGATAATCGACTGGATGAACTGTTAGATTTCTTGGACCTTCAAAAATACAGGAGTTTGAAGTGGACGGAGATTTCCACTGGATATCGATTGAGATTTGAATTAGCTCGTGTGTTGTTAGGCAATCCAAGGTTACTTGTGTTGGACGAACCATTGGCCAATCTGGATATTAATACACAGCAAAAATTCCTTTCAGACCTAAAGACTCTTTTGGCTAAAAGAGATAAACCATTAGCTATAATCCTAAGTAGCCAGCAACTGCACGAGATAGAATCTGTTGCTACTCAGATGCTTTTTCTACGAAATGGAGAAGCCATATACAGCGGAGATATTGCGGCTATTGCAGATACAGGAACGTTAAGAATATACGAATTTCAACTCAACGGACAGGATGGATTACCTCCTGACTTTTTACAAGAAGATGAAGAATTGGGGAATAACGGACCGTATAGTTTAATCAAAACCAAAAGCAGCTCTGCTCAGCTATTGCAGCGACTACTTACTGCTGAGTATGATGTTAAATATTTTAGAGATTTAACAACTTCAACAAAGCGATTTTTTTAAGCGATGAGAGAATTATTTAAAGCATACGACGAAAAGGTACTTAAGTCAAAGCCTTTGGTTTGGATTACAGCATTGCATTGGCTATTTCCTTTAGCCATTCTTCTGTGTGTGTTGAGTTATAGCTTTGGTTGGTGTATGCCGTATAGCGTAAATTTAACACGTCAGGAAGTAGAAGGTTTCATCTTTCCAGTGGCCTGGATCACGGGTGTATGTGTGGTCATACTTTTGGTCATTTTCTTCATGCGACAGATTCGGTTTGATGCTCTTAGAGTGCA
>CAWVTO010000101.1:0-7562 GCA_963932895.1 uncultured bacterium | reverse complement strand
AATCTCTCTTTCAATTAGAAGCTCTTTTTTTCGGCGTAGCCGGTTTATTAGAACACCCAAAAGAAGACAACTACTACACGGGTTTAAAGAGTGAATGGAGTTTTTTGAAAGCAAAATACACATTATCGAGCATAACCACTAAGCTAAAAACGGGAAGAATGAGACCGCTCAGCCTTCCTACAGTGAAATTGGCACAACTGGCCGCATTCTTTCATCATGTGCCTCAGTTTATCCCTCATGTACTCAAATTGCCTCCCGTAAAATCGGTAAAAGAAATGTTAGACTTTTCGCTATCAGACTATTGGGACACCCACTATACCTTTAATAAAAGCTCTGATAAAAAAAGCAAATCTATTTCTTCAGGCTTTGTCAATCACTTGTTTTTAAACGCCATAGTTCCTTTTGTATTCTTTTATGAAAAAGAAAAAATGGATACGGCTACAGACAAAGCTCTCAATTACTTACATTCCATTCCTTCAGAAAAAAATAGCATCATATCCAAATGGAAAAGTTCGGGAATAGAAAGCAACAACGCCTTAACTTCGCAAGCATTGCTTCACTTACATAAAACATATTGCACTCCACAGCGTTGTCTAGAGTGTAGTATAGGGAAGAAACTGTTACTCAATTAAAAATGGATAATATTAAAAAAAATATAGAAAATTACGCATTCGGAGTCTGCTCCTATTTGGGCGATAAGTTCGGAATACGATCCAGTACTATACGTTTGTATTTTATCTATATCTCCTTTTTTACTTTCGGCAGTCCAGTCATTATATACTTTGTAATAGCCTTTTGGCTTAACATCAAACACTACCTAATGAGGAGTAGTCACTCTGTTTGGGACCTGTAAAGCGTCCTTTTTTTTGTGCGTTTTTGTGGTCGTCCTTCTATTAGCGTTAATAAACGTTAAGGCATGCTGCTCTACTTTTGACCCATGCAACAGCAAATGTCCCTTTACCGTACCACGAAGAGTTTTCAGCAAAACCACAAAACTTCAGAACTAAAATGCCAGAATTGCGAACAAGCATTTCTAGCCAATAGAAAAACAGCTAAGTTTTGTAGTAGCTCTTGTCGTTCACAGTTTTGGATGACTAAGAATCAGAAAAAAGTAATCACAATTGCTGTACCTATCGATATAGATGATGCTTATCTAGAAAAAATAAAGTTGATGCTAGAGAACTATAAGCCGGTTGGAAATGCTGTCGAAAAATCTCCTATACGATCGCATCAAAACGAGACTTTCGAAACGGAAAAAGACCTACGTACATTTATGGCACAAGCCGGATATAGTGACTATAAAATACCCAAGCACGATATGGGTATATACTATGATGAAGGTATGACGATAAAGAAAATAGAAGCAGGTTTCCAGGTAAAAATAATGGCTTAGCCTTTATTCAAAAACCAAGTCTACGTCATCACTGAGCGGGTGTGCTTGGCAGGTGAGTATATATCCTTCTTCAATTTCAGCATCGCTGAGACCTTCTCTTTCTTCCATAGTGGCCATACCGCTTCGTAACTTTGCTCTGCATGTAGTACAAACGCCTACACAGCAACTGTACGGAGGATCTAGTCCTGCATCTTGTGTAGCAATAAGTATAGTTTGTTCTGGTTTTACTACTATTTCTTTCTTTTCACCAAAGACTTCTACTTGTATCTTACGTTCTACTACTTCTTCACTATAGTTTAGAGCCTCTGCAGATCCACTATTGCTTTCTTCTGCCGTATCTTTTTTGGCAACAGCAGTGAAATATTCTGTATGTACATTTTCATCTCGCACTCCAATGGTTTTTAGTCCCTCTACAACTACGTCCATCATTGGGCCAGGACCACACGTATAGTACTGTGCTACAGGATAGTTAAGTCCTAGTTCTTGTCTTGCTATCTCAGATACCGTTTCTTTGGTCAAATAGCCCCTATGACCCATCCAAGCACTTTTGGGGTTGTCTAGGCTATGTATTACCGTTAGGTTCTCGTGAGCAGCCTCTAATGCGTCAATTTCGTTCTTAAATATGATACTGTCTTCGTCTCTATTGGCATACACCAAGTAGCATTTACTATTGGGCTCTGCTTTTAGTGCCGTTTTAATAATGCTAAACAATGGAGTAATACCACTTCCGCCCCCAAAAAGGAAGTAATGGTTTGCGGCAGTTACGTTTGGCTCCAGAATAAATTTACCCATTGGAGGCATAATGTCTAGCACATCTCCTTCTTTCACATTTCTGTTCAGGTATGTGCTCATTCTACCGCCTTCTACCTCTTTTACTGCAATGGTTATTTGTTCGCCTGCAATTGGGCTGCTGCACATGGAGTATGATCTACGCACTTCTTCTCCATTTATCACAATACTAAAGGTAAGGTATTGACCAGCCGTATAATGATACTGAGACGCCATAAGTGGTGGTACGTCAAAAGAGATGCTTACTGCATCATTGGTTTCTCGTGTAACTTTAGAAACGGGTAAAGCGTAAAATCCTGCTGGCATCTTATTTTTTTGTTAATTTTTCTAGTATTTCTACTGCGTTCGTAGCCGCACCTTTCCTTAGGTTATCTGCTACTACCCACATGTTTAGTGTATTTGGTTGAGACTCGTCTCTTCTTATTCTACCCACCATAACGGCATCTTTTCCATGTGCATTTATTGGCATAGGGTATATGTTGTTGGCTACATCATCTACGACATCTACACCTTCGGTACTTTGTAATAGTGTCGCAATAGACGCTATATTGAATTCATTTTCAAATGCAACGTTAATCGATTCGGAATGACCTCCAACGACAGGTATTCTGACCGCTGTAGCTGTGATAGGAAGATCAGGTACTCCAAGTATTTTCCTGGTTTCGTGTACGAGTTTCATTTCCTCTTTGGTATATCCGTTGTCTAAGAATTCGTCACAATGAGGTATGCAGTTTTTATCGATTGGATACGCATATACCATCTCCTGAGATTTTCCTGTGTTTCGCTCTTGCTCCATCTGTTCTACTGCTGCTTTACCCGTTCCAGTAATGCTCTGGTAGGTGGATATTACCAACCGCTTAATCCCAAATGCTTTGTGCAATGGAGCTAGTGCCATTACCAACTGTATCGTACTACAGTTGGGATTTGCAATGATCTTATTGTCTGGTCCTATACTGTCTAGGTTTATCTGTGGCACAACAAGCGGGCAGTTTTCATCCATTCGCCAAGCAGAAGAATTGTCAATAACCACAATTCCTTTTGCTGCAAATTTTGGAGCCCATTCTGTAGATACAGAACCTCCTGCAGAAAAAAGTGCATAATCCACGTCTTTTTCTAAAGCGTCTTCTAGCAAGCATACATCATAAGAAGTACCTCTATAAGCTACTTTTGTGCCTAAAGAAGATTTGCTTGCTACTGGATACAGATTTTCTATTGCTATGCCGCGTTCTTCTAGTACTTGAAGCATAGTACGGCCAACCATTCCTGTAGCTCCTACTATAGCTACATTCATACTGTCTGCGGCTCTTTGGTGAGATTTAGTGTTCTGCCAGAATGTTCTGCTTGTGCTCTTAGCACCTTTATCATATCACCCATAGTATTCAAGTACATGGATTGAAATCCGTCAGAAAGAGCTTCTTCTGGCTCGTTGTGTACTTCTATCATCAGGCCATCTGCTCCAGCGGCTATTGACGCAAGCGACAAGGGTGTTACAAGACTTCTTTGGCCTGTTCCTTGACTTGGATCTGCTATTATAGGTAAATGACTTAATTCTTTTACTAATGGAATAGCGGCTATATCCATGGTATTCCTCACGGAAGTGTCAAATGTTCTGATACCTCTTTCGCAGAGAATCACATTTTCATTGCCTCCCATTAAGATATATTCCGCTGCCAATAACCACTCGTTTATTGTGCTGCTCATTCCTCTTTTGAGTAGGATTGGCTTATCTATTTTCCCCAGTTCTTTTAAGAAAGAATAGTTTTTTGCGTTTCTAGAACCTACCTGAAGTATGTCTGCGTATGGATACACTTCCTCTATAAGCGTGGTATCAAGTACTTCTGTTACTATTTTTACCCCATACCTGTCAGATGCATCTTTTAGAAGCTTAAGGCCTTCTTTTTTTAGTCCTTGAAAGGCGTATGGAGATGTGCGTGGCTTGTAAGCACCGCCCCTCATAAATTTAACGCCCAGTTCTGATATGCCTTTGGCTATCTCATCAAGTTGCTCTTCTGATTCTACGGCACATGGACCTGCTATAAAGCAGAGTTCCTTGGCTCCTACTAGCTCACTACCCACTTTTATCACCGATTTGTGGTCTTGGTGTTGTTTTCCGACTAATTTAAGGTCTGACATTGCTGCAAATAAAACAGATTGATGCTAATTGAGTTTTGTATATCTTACAGAAAGTTTGATTGTCTGCTGTGTTGTGTCTGTGTTGAGCACTGCTCTATGTGGCACAATTGGGGAATCTGTGGGCACTCTTAAATAAAAGCCCTTGAAATTGTCGACCTCTCTAAGTCTATAATCATCTACCAATCGCTGTAAAAATCGATTAAACCTAAAGTCATAGCTCTTAGAAGAGGCTGAATATGTCCCGCCATAATTTAACGTTTGTCCCAATTGAAAGTCTAACAGATCTTCGAAAAATGCGGTTTGATCAGATACTGAATCCACCGCATATAGCAATAGTCTTGGTGGTGCACTAAACTTCTCTTCTACAACAGAACCGTCTTCTAGCAAAAATGAGATATACGCCTCATTAATAACTACACGTTCACCCATTTTAATAAAATCATTCAATTCTGGAAATTCCACTTTCACCTTTGTACCGCTTAAGCTTTGCACGTAGGTAGTATTGAAGTGACCAGACCCGGTGAGTTGTGCATCTACTGCAGCACTCGGCGTGGTCTCAAAATAATTTACTCTCTTAGAGTCTGCACCTAGAGGTATAGCGAGTTCTGTAGTATCGTGAAAAACCACTAGCCTCGATGCTGATATTTTAGTTTCAAACGCCGTAATAAGCCCCGTGCCCGAAACCACCTCTCGTGGAACCAGCACAATACCCTTAAGAACTTTTTTCAATTCTGTATTGTCTATCATTGAAAGTCCTAAAATATCAACTCCCAATTGATTGTCTAATGTCAGTATTAATTCCGGCGTTACCGTAAATGTATCTTCGTCGATAACAACTTCTTTGTTGCTAAAATCGAAACCACCAGTATACTCACCTATTTTATCGCCTAATAATGGCCTATATGAATTATACGTAGAATCAGGGATGTCTTCTCCCATTTTATAAATATCAAACGTAATCTCTGCATCTGCTTCTCCCAAAAGCAGTCTATACGGACTTCCGCTCACTACTTGGTCTATATCAAATTTTAGGATAAGCTTAGTAGAGTCTGCTACTTTACCTACAGAACCAGATCCGGTTTCAGCAACCCTTGGCTCAATAATAAGGCTAGCCTTACTCTCCCCTAAAATGGGGTCGTTTACAATTCCGAACAGGCCTGAAGAAAGCACATCTGTGCGTATAGAGTCGTCTGCAACGGTGCGACATACCGCTTGCGTGAATATATTTTTTTCTGCGTTTTCTAATACGTCATCTCCAACTAGACCTAGGCCAATGTCTGTAGATTCTTTTTTGCACGCTCCAAAAGCGAGCAAAAAGAAAAGGGGCAACAACCCCTTAATTCTTTTATTTCTAAATGTATTGTTCACTTCTTTTATTCTGCTTTATCCGCCAAAAGCGAATTATAAAAATTCAAATAGTTGTCTGCAATTTTATCTTCCGTATGGTTAAGTACCGGCTTGCTCGTGGAGTCAATCTTTTGATTTACCTCGTCAGAGATATCATTGCATTTCACAATGGCATCTGCATGCGTAACGCCGCCCATGTGCATACTCGTACAATCTGCCTTAGAAAAAGGCTGAAGCTCTTCATCCTCGATATAGTTTAGGCTTGCTTTACGCATAAAGTCTGCACCTAAATCTTCTTTGAAATCATTTTCGTAGACTGAATAAATAACTTTTGCATTAGAAAATACTGGCTCGTCTTTGTATAGTGTCTTAAGGTATAGTGGAATAAGACTTGTCATCCAGCCTTGGCAATGAATAATGTCTGGATACCAACCCAGTTTTTTTACCGTTTCTAGTGCCCCTTTGCAAAAGAAAATCGTTCTCTCATCGTTATCTGCAAAGAAATCTTCGTTCTCGTCGTTGTACACAAACTTACGGTGAAAGAAGTCTTCATTATCTAAGAAATACACTTGCATCTTAGTATTGGGTATAGACGCCACCTTAATGGTAAGCGGGTTATCATTGTCGTCTATCGTAATATTCATTCCCGATAAGCGAACCACCTCATGAAGTCTATTTCTGCGTTCATTGATCACTCCGAAACGAGGAACGAGTATACGAACTTCGTTGTCTTTTTCCTGAATTTTTTGCGGCAAGTATCGTGCGATTTCTGCCAATGGAGTGTCCCCATCTAAAAACGGTCTCATCTCAGAAGAGATAAATAGAATTTTTTTTCTTTCTTGTGTATTATCCATAGAACGTCTTATTGTTTTACAATTGCAAAGATACTGCTGTCTGGAGCGATAATAATCACCCACAGCTATTGTATTTGTAGTATTTTTATCGTATATATATGCATGTAATAAAGACATCCGAAACGCTTACGAAGCACCTAAAGACCTTACGTGAGAACAATCCAAAAGTTACAATTGGGTTTGTTCCTACTATGGGGGCATTGCATACAGGCCACGCTTCTTTGATAGAGGCTAGTGTTGCAGAAAACGATATAACGGTGTGCAGCATATTTGTAAACCCCACTCAGTTTGGAGAAGCAGCAGACTTAGAAACGTACCCAAAACCTATAGAAAACGACATAGAACTACTCATTGACAACGGGTGCGACATTCTGTTTCTGCCAGACTATAAAGAAATATATCCCGACACATACCAACAGCAAGAGTTTGCGATAGGCGGGTTGGACCATAAAATTGAAGGAGTAAGTAGACCGGGTCACTTTCAAGGCGTTTGCAACGTGTTACACCGCTTTTTTATACTAGTGTTTCCGTCTAGGGCGTATTTCGGACAAAAGGACTTTCAGCAAACCGTAGTGGCCAAGAAACTAGTAGAAACCACCAACTCACCCGTAGAAATACGCATAACACCCATTTATCGCGAACCTCACGGACTGGCTATGAGCTCACGAAATATTAGACTAAGTACAAAAGGAAGACAAAACGCTGCGTTTATTTATAGGGCTATCTCCCAAGCAAAAGAAGATGTGAATGAAATGGAGCTTCACGAGGCTATCGCCAAAGCAAAGCAATTTATCAATGCCCAAAAAGGAGCACACATAGACTATCTCCTTGCCGTAGATACGGCAACGCTAGATGAAGCTAAAACCCTGGAATCAGCAAACGAAATAGCTCTATTGACCGTAGTAGAATATGAAGGAGTACGGCTGTTGGACAATATTTACCTGAAGAAGAAGGCATAAAAAAGCCCTCCACTGATGTGAAAGGCTTTTTGAGTTGCGGGAATAGGACTCGAACCTATGACCTTCGGGTTATGAGCCCGACGAGCT
>CAWVTO010000100.1:0-7591 GCA_963932895.1 uncultured bacterium | reverse complement strand
GTTCACCTTTATATTTACTATCTACAACAGTAGAAATTCAATAAGTGGTTTAGACTTCTCTGTTCACCTTTATATTTACTATCTACAACAGTAGAAATTCAATAAGTGGTTTAGACGGTAGGTGTACATGCAATCAGGGTATAATCTACAACAGTAGAAATTCAATAAGTGGTTTAGACTCCAAATCTGACAGCCTGACCATTATTGCATCCAAAAGTATCACTTTTTATTTTTATTCTATACATACCTATGTCATTGTGACGGTTTTAGTATTTTGAGACGGAGGTTTGCATTTTTTTGCTCTTCTGTCCAATGCAATATAACTTACTATCCAATAATAATCTAGTCTTTATCCATATTTTTGGCGTAGCCGTATTTCGTTATTTTACACGTTTTACTCATCTCAAATATCATAATACTGTCTTTTTCTCCAAATTTTTTACTGTAATTAGACGCTATCTCTACCTGTGTTCGTATCAAACACATCTAGTTTTCCGTGTAGTTTATACTTTTCTGTATATAGCTCATAGCTCATCAGTATGTGTTTACTTTTAGAGTAAAACTTATCGTCTATACTCTTATGAGCAGCCAACCCCTCTAACTGTGGCTTTTTCTGGTAGGTGCTTTTCTTAAACTTACGGTACAGCTGATGGTAGTATATAGTTCTCGGACAAAATATATAATCATTCAAAAATGAAATAGGTATATAGTTTTCCATTGTTCTCTATGACGAACTTTGACTTCTATACTGTTTTGCTTGGGCAAAATTGAGCCATTCTTCATTGCTTACTACCAAGTTTAGTTTTGCCATTCTATCGGTATCTGTTTTACGAATAGACTGCAATGCCCAGAGACCTTTTAAGGCAATGTGATACGCTCCATTGGCGTCTGCATTCTCAGGTTGTGTCTCATCTGCCTCTAGTGAGTTAAAAAATGCACCCTCACTATTTGCTACTGGCGATAGAATAAAATCGCGTTCCTCTTTTCCCTTTTTGCCATTGTTGTGACGCAGCGAGGCAGTTACATTGAGCAGTTTATTTAGCCGTTTAAAAAACTCCGTGCCTGTATTACTGGCTATACTCTCAATCAGATCTGTGCCTTCTTCGTAGGCAATATTATGATGATCGAACAACTTCTTTAGCTCCTCGGTAATGTTGTACTCTTCTGTGCCACCCTTGCCCATGTTGCTGTTTTTATTCCATGCGTAGCGGGGATGATGCGTAGTGCATATAGTCCATGGCTCTTGACGTACACTCGGTGTGGTATTGCCAAAATTTACGTATCTGAAACCAAACTCAAACCAATCTGTGGTAGTGTTATATACTATGCGGTCAAACTGGCGGTAGTACGCCTGTGACTTGACTACGCTATCGTATTTTATACGCAGTTGGTTTACAAAGCCTGTAGCAGGGTCTATCTTACTGGTGAGGTATGCCGGCAGATAGAATACGAATCCACTCTACTTACCCAGCTTCTGAAAACTCTCAAACTTGTTGCTCAGTTGCAGTGCATTGAGTAAGCCTGTAGGTGCTTTGGGGTCTTGGGTATCTTTTAGCACCAAGTAGTTGAGCTTGTCTATCAGCATTTTTTCAAATTTTTGATATATCTGCTTCTCTACGTGAAACCTTCCGCGTTTGAAACCAAAATTGAGATCTTCCATCACCACTATTGCATTGTGCTCTACCATCATATTAACTATTTTGTGTACCACATGCGATAGGTAGCCTTCTTTCAATTCCTTTATGGTCTCTATCGTTTCCCAGTTTTCTCTTGCCTTTTTTCTGTCTCCTTCTTTTTCGTGTAGCAGCTGCTGATAGTCTTTTTTGTGTACTTTGCCGTTGTAGCTATTCACTATCTCATTTAGACTATATTGCTCTTCTATGTTTCCGTTTTGGTCTATTAGTGTAAGATAGAGTAAGTGCCGCTCTCCTCTATCTAGTCCTATTATTTTTACATCAGGATTCGTCTTTAAGTATTCTCGTACTTTCATATTGATCACTGGAGATCCCGATGCTTTAAAATTCATAGTAATGGGTACATGAAACTGGAATTTGTCGAAAGCAAATCGCTTGTCCTTTATAATGGGATATGCGAACCTGTCTTTGAGTTGATCGTAATGATGCCCTTGGATCCATTTTTCTTCTGAGTATTCTATCGATTTTTTTCGATAAAATACTTCTGCCTGTCCATTGAGTTTATACACTACATCTTCTAGGTTTTTTTCATCAAAGAGTGCTCTCCAGTATAAGGTATGCAAGTTGGGCTTGCCTTTACTGAATGGCGAGAAGTCTTTATTATAAATTTGAAAGAGATAAATCTTGCCCTCATTTACCAATTCATGGATGTACTCGTCACTAATATTGGTATAGGTTATTTTATAGCCTTGATTTTCTACTTCTCTATAAAATTCGCTGATGTCATTGTATGACTGGGTAGGCGAAAAATCGAATGCAAATTTTTTCCAATCCGCATGTTTGTCGAGGCTTGCTTTGAAAAAATCAATAAGACTGTGGCAATCATTGAGGCTAAAGTCTGCTTTATCAAATCCTTCTTGTGGATTTCCATTTTTAGAGTGCGAAGAAGTATTTCGTATACGAAGCACCTTTTCTGAAGGGTTAAAAAAGCCCAAATTCTTCACACTAAAAAATACTTTAGGCAGCATTTTATTGGGGCCTGGGAGCAATTTATAGTCCATTTTCTGGTATCCCGTAGTATCTCCGGTATCCATGATATTATAAAAAGACTTACTGTGATCTTTATTCATAATAGCCAGGTAAAACAGTCCTTCTTTTTGCAACAGAACACCTTTATTAGCCGTCTCCTTATTCACATCCCATCCATCTAACAAAGTGTTATTTTTAAAATTCATCTTGAATTTTGCCACTGAATATGGCTTCTTAGTTAGGTAGTATCGTGTTTTGCTATACAAGGGTATCACCTGACTCAATTGGTCATACAATACATCAAAATCACTATAAAATCCTTCGTCTTTTTCTGCACCTACGTGTTGAACAGATAGTGGTTTTATAAAATGGAGTAAATCCAAAATATTATCCAAAAATGTCTTTATTGTCTTTATTTCTTTTTTCTTTTTGTTCTGGTCATTGTCTAGCGAACCACGACTAAGTACCTCAGATACGAGCATAAAATTTTCGGCAACAGTATTAAGCAAATTCTTTTCTTCAATCATAAAAGAAGAAAAATGCTCGAATATTATATCATCTGTAAACTGGGAGTTCACCGTTTCGTTTATCGTACCATACCTTAATAGGCTCTTATTTATAATGTCGATGCTAAAATCGCGGGATTTATTAAGCCAATTTTCCTTTTCTTTGATGTACTTGTTTGTTGCTTTTTTTCCCATTAGGGGATTCACCTCTGCATCATAGTAATATCTCAATGCAGAAACAATAAGTGACCAGTCGCCAAATAATTTTTTAGACAATCTAGACAAAGAAGCATCATTCCTCAAATAGACCCTAGTCATATCCGATTCTGAAAACCGCCCAAATAGATTCATAAGTTCTATAAATGTGCTTTTATCTTGTTCCCCTTTGTAGTTGAAACTGTTCAAACCTTGATAAAAATTACGTAGACCATCAAACAGGTCTTCGTCTTTTTCAAATTTATCCAATAGGAAAGACCCGCTTTCGCTTTCGCTAAGTATTTGCTTGTATAGGGGTTTTATATTTGGCAATTGCCTCGCTTTTAGTTGATTATTTTGGCGGTACAGATTTATACATTCATTAATTCCTTGTATTTTTTTCCCTCCTTCTACGCTTCTACCACCTAGTGCTATGTTGTATATATCTATATCTTGCTGAGTAAGCGTATGATTAAAAAAATCTAAACTAAACAACTCTCCTACCTTAATTCCTCCAAGTACTTCCTGCAAGTCTTCTTCTGCTTGCGACATATCTAAATCTCCAAAGTTTGATATATAATTTAAGTAGGTTTTTCTATTGTCTAAAAATTTTGGGAGGTTCTCATGTATTAGTCTGTTGCATACAGAAGTAGCTTTAGCCTCTGCAGTGTATATATTTTTTCTGTTTTCATGAAATCCAGTGAAGTATGTAGTGAAGTGATAAAACCGACTAATCTGTTCTCGTTCCTCTTCCTTATTTACGAAAGCCGGCAAGTCTTTTTGTATTAGCTCTTTTTTAAAAATACTTTTATAGCGTTTGTTCTCCCCAAATGCTTTGTGTACCTGCTTTCTTAGATTGGATTGAATCTTTTCAAATGTTTTGTCTTCGGCTTCAGTTCTGTCTTTATAATACAACTCTTCATACGCTGGCAAACCAGTTAGTTTAAAGTTAGTCAAACTTTCATCTATTACTACCTTATGGTATTCATCTATCATCTTTTTTACTGCTTGATAGTCTGCCTTGAGGGTTTCATCTTGATCTATTAATCCACTTTTATGAATATTGTCTAGTGTGGCTCCTTGGGGTCTTAGTTCAAATTTCAAAGTCTTGCTTTGAGGATAGATGTTTGTAAAATTTTTCATGTTCAATACGTTTAAATAGTTCTAAATTCAGCGATGCTTACAGTGAGTTATTCTGTTGCAAACGGCATAAAAACGACTCTATGAGACGTCTTCATGTATACAAAATTTTCGTTTAGTGAGGATTTTAGTCGCTTTATACCAAACGATGTTCCAATGTTAAAAATAAAATTTGACATATAAAATAGCTACATATAGCCATTTTTCAGAAACATCTTTAACCAAAGAAGAGTCGCCAATGGCGACTCTTCTTGCATAGTATTTCGTAGATTGAAGCTTATTTCACCAACTTGCTGGTGATTGTACCGGATGCTGTAGCCACTCGCAAGTAATACACTCCATGGCTAAGCTCAAGGGTAGTTATCGCAAAATCCTTTACGCTAGGTAGCTGCTGGGACAAAACTACTTGTCCGCTAGTATTAAGCACATCATATTGAGTTGCATTACCGTCTTTTAGGCTGATGTATACCTTATTTTGTACAGGATTGGGATATACACTCAAGCCAACACTATAGGCATCAACAGCACCAATACGTTGTTTGGTATTGATACGTTTGTCTGTCCATACTTGATATTGGCCTGCAGCCAAGTTGATGGTCATTTTGGTATCGGTCACTCGCATACTATCGCCAGAGAAATACCCGTACCACATTCCCGTATTTTGAAAATCGGCTACCATATCTATTCCTACTACGTCAAAGTTGCCCATTACTACAAAATTTTGATCAGGATGAGAGAGATGTACTCGCTTGCCTTTGCCACCTACATCTAACCCAAAATCTGCTCCAGCAAAAGCCGGATAAGTTGTCTTAAGCTTATTCATCTCAGCACACACACGGTATACATCTCTTCTATTGGTTGCTTCGTTGTAATCCCAACGAATCGGTTTATTACCCGTTCTGCCATTTTCGTCTATGGAGAAATCGTAGCCCAACTCTTGAAACTGCCACATCATTTTAGGACCGGGTATAGCACTAAACACCACCCACACCAATTCACTTCGGTCTAGAGCCGTATTGATATCTTTGGTAGAATACGCCCCGCTGCTATTGCCAAACTGCAAGCTCTTGTACATCATACGCTCCTCATCATGACTCTCCGCGTACGCTAAGTTCTTCGGATCATTCCATCCCCTGCTACTGTGGTGTGCTCCACTAAAATTACTGGTATACCCCATTGCTGCTTCAGATGCATCTTTGGTGAGATTTCCCCAAAACATACACCCGTAGTTAGCCAAGTCTTTTTCTTCTGAGTTATCTGCAAAATGCTCTAAGATAACATACGCATTCGGGTTCACGGCTTTCA
Source organism: uncultured bacterium (assembly GCA_963932895.1). Classification (GTDB taxonomy): domain Bacteria; phylum Bacteroidota; class Bacteroidia; order NS11-12g; family UBA9320; genus UBA9320. Next base: position 1,782 of record CAWVTO010000100.1, on the reverse strand, counting down.
TCTCATTATAGATACGTTTTATGTTGTTTACCCTGTCTAAGTCATACTGCCCCCAAGCACCTACATTACCTAGCGTATTTTTCTGTGTAAATCCTTTACTCAAGTCAAATCTAAAACCATCTAGTTTGTACTCGGTTAGCCAATACTCCATGGTCTGTTTTACATACTGACGTAAGTCAGGGCTGCTATGGTTCAAATCATACCCTACATTGAAATCGTGTTTAGCATCTGGATTGACAAATGGGTTTTGTATAGTCGGCTTAAAATTAGTGGCATCCCAATACAACTGACACAGCGGATTCTGGCTAAAACCATGGTTGTATACTACATCTACTATTACGGCAATACCACGCTTGTGGCATTCATCTATCAGTTTTTTGAAAGACGTTGGTGTACCGTAGTATTTGTCTAAGGCACCATGGTATGAGGGGTTGTACCCCCAGCTTTCGTTACCTTCAAACTCATTAATAGGCATAAGTTCTATAGCATTAATGCCTAAGTTTTCGAGGTAATCTAACGTGTCTAAAAGTGTCGTATAGTTGTGTTCTTCTACAAAGTCTCTTACCAGCAGCTCGTATACTACAAGATTGTTTTCTTCTGGTGCATCAAAGTTGGTCACTTCCCAGGCATAGGGTGTTTTGCCCAATTCTATGAGCGTAGCATACCCGGTAGTTTTACCCTCTGGGTATGGATGTGGATTGGGATATGTAGCTTCATTAATCCACTTATCATTATTCGGGTCTAACACCAACTCGCTATACGGATCTGCTATTTTTATCGCACCATCCACAAGGTACTGAAAAGCGTATTTTTGGCCTGCTTGCAGACCTGTAATGGTAATCCACCATGTAGCATTATCTGGATCGCGATTCATATAGTAATTGGTATTTACCGTCCAATCATTAAAATCTCCCAGGACATATACATACTCTTTAAAAGGAGCATATAGGGCCAGTGTAATGCTGGTAGCAGAAGTGTAGTTTATTCCCAGTTTGTTTCCACCTGGAAGTGCGGCAGAATTTACCGCTGGATTTACTACAAAATTGACCGTATCTGTAGCTGTTGTGGTACCATCAGCTACAGACAGCGTTGCCTCATAATTGCCTGCAGTAGTCGCAGTGAGCAAATGACTAAGGGCCGTACCGTTACCTGTTTTTAGAGACAACCCGTTCAATGATATGTTGTGCATACCGCTAGAAGAAGACTCAGACATCAATGCTATGGTCTCGCCTACCGTATAGATACTATTGGATGTAGGCTTAGTGAAACTCGCAAAAAGCCCCGCTTTATACATATCAATAAAAATATCTCCGCCATCCGCAGCTCGTCCAGATACATCTCCAGCTTCATTGCGAAATAGGATGGAAATTTTTTCTACCTCTTCGCCACTTGGCACACCATAAAATGCTTTAATATCGGGAATAGACAACGTGTACTTGCCACCGCCTATGCTGGTCATGAGCGGAGCCGTAGCTGTACCCCAAGTGCCTTGTACATATTTCCAGTCTGAGCTACCAGTGCTTAGGTTGGTGATGACTCCTGTATGAGCATATATAGCACCTGCAAAGCCATCGAGTCCGCCATTGCCTTCTGCTGCATCGAAAGTGATGGTAATAGCATCTGTGATAGTAGGGAAAGCCGGCGATGTGGTTACGACTTGAGCTGAGAGCTGTGAGCCAAGTAACAATGAGATGGCGAAAACGATTTTTTTGATAGTATGCATTACACGAATCATATTTCAAAAATGCACGATTTTTTCTGTTCTAAGAGCCTATAGTGTAA
>CAWVTO010000099.1:0-7617 GCA_963932895.1 uncultured bacterium | reverse complement strand
GAATTGCCGTTTTGAATAATCTAAACACTGTTTACCTTTGCTCTACCGCAAACTAATAAATGAGCACCTACACTACCGCTTGGAAAAGCCCGAGTAACATAGCACTTGTAAAATACTGGGGCAAGAAGCCCAATGAAGTTCAGATACCGAGTAACTCAAGCATCAGTTTCACGCTAAGCAATTGTGCGACCAGCACCACGCTTACCTACGCAGAGCAAGACACATTAGAAGTAAGTGTGCTACTAGAAGGTAAGAATGAACCCAATTTTGTGCCCAAAATAGAGCAGTTCCTCAAGCGTATTTCGGGTGTATTCCCATTTGTGCTTACCGGAAAATATACCATAGACACCAGCAATAGTTTTCCGCACAGTAGTGGTATAGCCAGTAGTGCTAGTGGTATGAGTGCATTGGCATTGTGCATTTGCGATATAGCAGTAGAAAAAGGATTGTTGACCCATGATAAATTCAAAGAAACCGCCTCTGAACTAGCCAGACTAGGTAGCGGTAGTGCCAGTAGATCCGTTTATGGACCGATGGGTGAGTGGGGCAAACATTCAGACTTTGAAGGAAGTAGCGATGCATTTGCTATTCCGTATTCGGATGTTAATGCTGTATTCAAAGACTATTGCGATACAATACTACTAGTGCACAAAGGTCAAAAGACGGTAAGCAGCACGGTAGGTCACGGACTTATAGATGATAATCCGTATGCTCCGGCACGCTTTGCCCAAGCACAAGAAAATATGACCAAGATCAAAGCTATCTTAAAATCAGGAGATTTAGATGGGTTTATCAATCTAGTAGAAAGCGAAGCACTCACACTGCATAGCTTGATGATGAGTAGCAATCCGTACTTCATACTTATGAAACCAGAAACGCTACAAGTGATAGAAGCTATCTGGGCTAAAAGAGAAAGAGATGGTGTGAAATGGTGCTTCACGCTGGATGCGGGAGCCAATGTACATTTCCTATACCCGCAAGCGGACAAAGCTGCAGCACAGGTATTTATAGAAGAAGAACTCGCCCAATTTTGTGAAAACAAAGCCTGTATTCACGATGAAGTGGGAATGGGAGCGGAGAGGATTTGATTTTTGAACAACGTGCCATACAGCTGTTTCACTACCCAATTAGTCCACGAATCAACTGCCCATAAAACCAAAATTATACCTTCGTGTTTAGTATGTGGATGGTAAAGCTGAAATATGTTTACCTTCGCATAACCAATAGTTCCAATGATCAAAGAATCACTTTTCTATAGTAAGATACTTCTCTTCGGAGAGTACGGTATCATACAAGACACTATGGGTCTCTCTATTCCGTATAATTTTTACAAAGGGAAATTTCATATGGCCGAGGACAAGTATTCTGATTCTAATGAGCATTTGCGTACTTATTTCACCTATCTGTCTTATCTAGACGTAAGCGGTGAGGCCGTTGCTAAGCTAGATTTAGCAGCATTCAAAAAAGACATTCAATCAGGTATTGCTTTCGATTCGTCTATCCCTCAAGGGTTTGGCGTAGGAAGTAGTGGTGCTTTAGTAGCAGCTATTTATGATAAATATGCTGTAAACAAGATAGATCCAGAAAACATAAATAAAGGAGAGCTTTCAGAACTCAAAGCCATCTTTGGCCAGATGGAGTCTCACTTCCACGGCAAAAGCTCTGGATTGGATCCATTGATATGTTACCTAAACCTACCGGTAGTCATCAAATCTAAAGAAGATTTAGATACTGTAGGATTACCACAAGAAACTGCGGAGAGCAAAGGAGCTATCTTCTTGCTCAATACACATACTCCAGGAGAAACACAGCCGATGGTACAAATTTTCATGGAGAAAATGAAGGAGCACGGATTTCGTAAGATGATGAAAACCGAGCTAAAGAAATACAATGATGAGTGTATCAAGTCATTTCTCAAAGGAGACTTTAATCCGCTTTTTGGCAACTTAAAACACCTTTCAGCTTTATTGCTACATAACTTTAGCCCAATGATACCGGAGGGTTTCAAAGGGGTGTGGCAGCAAGGAATAGAAACGGGAGACTACTACCTCAAATTATGCGGTAGTGGAGGAGGTGGATATATACTCGGATTTACCCGGGACTATGCCAATGCCCAAGAGCAGCTCAAAGATTACGAACTAGAACTCGTACAACGCATCTAATTTTATTCTGGTGAACGCGAAGAGATTTCAAAAACGCGATTCAGTATACCTAAAACTTATTGCCTTACTGTCTGCCGTACGATGGAAAAATGTGCTTTTCACCGCAGGAGCACAATACATTGCATTTCTTTTCGCCTTTAATGTAAAAGAAGATATCTGGCACTCACTGGCAGAAGTAAAAGTACACCTTATTATAGCCAGCACAGCATTCATACTAGCAGGAGGTTATATTATCAATAATTTTTACGATATAGAAAAAGACCTTATCAATAGACCGTATCGTACCCGTTTTCAGAACTTAGTAAGTCGAGGCTTTAAACTGAACTTCTATCTACTGCTCAATTTTATTGGGCTAAGTATTGCCTTATTCGCCAGTTGGCGAATATTTCTATTCTTCTTAGGCTACGCAGGGCTGCTTTGGTTTTACTCCCACAAGTTGAGCAAGATGGTGCTCATTAGAGAATTGACAGCCAGTTTCCTTACGGTTTTGGTCTTTTTTAGCTTGACACTCTATTTTCAGACGATGAGCTTATCCTTTTTTCTGTATGGGATGAACCTCTTCTTTGTGCTTTTTGCCCGCGAGGTGTACAAAGGAATAATCTGGCTAAAAGGAGATGTGATACAAGGCTACGAGAGCATTGCTACCAGTACAGGTCTGAATACAAGCAAGCGTATTTTTCAAGTGATACTGATTTTTAGTATCATTATAGATGCGGTATTCCTATGGGTACATACCAAGCCCGAGTTATTCTACATACTAGGAGCTATAGCTATCTTGAAAACCATTATGCTCATTCTCATAGAGCATAATACTAAGCCGATTCATCGGATACTTCAGGCAGCTATCCTACTATTTATCATTGGTGTAGCGTGGTTGTAGTGATTTGTGTGAGACTGGATTCATATAACGTTGCAGACAGATATAACTATAGTTTTAGAAGTAAATTATGGCCTATCTATTCCCTTTTGGTTTGAGGCAAAGCGATATGGCAAAGAGTAATGAACGGTCTTCTGCTGTTTGTGTTGGGGCGTTTATGTATAAAATAAAATTTAGAGTTGCTCCATCAACACTGCAATCCCTTCCTCAAAACTTCTCGGATTATATCCCAATACTTCTTTACTCTTGGTGAGATCGAAACCCGTAATAGGCGGTCGTTGTGCCGCTTGGTTTAGGGTTTTGCTACTTACCTGCGTTATTATAGACTTGTCAAGATTAAAATAGTCAGCCACTCGCTCTACTATCTCTACTATACTCATTTGGTCTTTTCCACTGATATTGAAAATGCCTTCTGCTTCTTTTTGTTCTATGAGTTTGCATCCCATGGCAAGATCTTCTGCCAATGTTGGGCTGCGTACTTGGTCATTTACCACATTAATAGGTTGGCCTTTTTCCAAAGCCCCTTTAGCCCAGAGTACAATATTGCTTCTACTCATATCATGGACTATTCCGTATACCAATATGGTTCGAGCTATACTCCACTTATGACATTGGTTTCGTACCATATTCTCGGCAGCTAGTTTGGTCTCGCCATAGTAGCTGAGCGGTTCGGGTTCTGCTTCTTCGGTATATGGTCCATCCTCCCCATCAAATATGAAATCTGTACTCAAATGAATAAAGTGTGCTTCAACTGTATTTGCTGCATCCACTAGGTATTCGACCGCATCTACATTCAGTTTTTCCGCACCTTCTTGGTCTGTTTCACAAGTATCTACATTGGTCATAGCTGCAGTGTGTATTATAGTGTCTGGCTGATGCATAGCTATGGTATCTTTCACATTGCGTACGTCAGTCACATCCATAGAGACATAAGTGTATCCTTTTTTTACAGGATAGCGATTTTCTCCTCTAGCGGTAGCGATCAAATCTATGGTTTTGTCTTGTAGATAGAGCTCTATTAGCTTTTGGCCAAGCAGACCGTTACTTCCTGTTAGTAGTACTTTTTTCATTTCAGTTGCAAAAATGGATAGTTCGTTTGTAATGTTATTCGTTTTTTGGTTACTTGCTTCTGGTGCAAATTGGGATCGTGTATTGGTCGGTGAGCGGTTAGCTGCGTGTATTTTTTTACCTCTTCCAGTATGCCAATTGTCCTGTCAGAGAAATAGGTTTCGCAGAACCGTTGCCAGATATAGTCTTGAGCTAGTGATGTAGGATGTGTCATGTCTTCTTTAGCAAAGCGATAGTCACGCAATTCGTCTATAAATATTTCATAAGAGGGGAAGTAGGATGTGCTTTTAGTTTTATCAATGACCTCGTGCAATGCCGAAAGTAACGTGGCTTTACTCCTACTGCTTTCTTGTACTCCACTGCGTAGATGCCGTATAGGACTTACCGTAAATAGTATATGTGCATCTTTATTGAGTTGAGACACGTGTTTTGTAATTGTCTCAATAGACTCTTTTACTTCGGTAAATGTGAGTTGTTTTTGCTCAAACTCTTTAGTAGGTATCTTATGACAATTGGCTACCGTAGACCCAGAGTAAGTGTAAACCAGTGAAGTGCCAAGTGTGATTACAACCACGTTAGCCTTGCTTATGTCTGTTTTAATCTGGTGTAAGATTTGATTGCTGGCCTCTGCTGCTTTTTCGGTCGAAGAGTAAGTGAAAGATCCGTGGTGTTCCCATGAGAATGCCTTCTCTCTCAATTTGAAATCAATAGGGCTGTATGCTAGATTGTGAGTCACACGTTCCAGTATGGTCGCTATACTTCGTGGGTTGTAGATTATCCCAAACGGATTTGCATCAACTTCAAACCCAAGAGATGCCATACGCTCTGCTTGAGATTGAGCAAAGCAAGATCCCATCATATAAAAAGACGGCCATTCTTCTTTTAGGGGTTGCTTAGTTATGGGTACGTCTATTTTTAATTTCAAGGTGTGGCAAATTTAACCCGAAATAAAAAAGCCCGAGCAATCGCTCAGGCTTTAAGAATATTATTACGATTTAGACTTAGTTACACGTATGGGTAAAATTTTTGGTAGTTGCTCCAACTACCGGCAAAGGTGCAAATCCAGTCGTATCATCGTCATCACAAGAACTTACACCCAAAACAACTACTACAAGTAAAGCAGCCATCGTATTTGCGTTTATGTATTTTATCATAAGCGTAAAGAAACTAAAAAAAACGCCTTGTTTAAGACAAACAAGGCGTTTTAAAATCTAAACCGAAGCTTGATTACTTACAGTTGTATTCGTAGGTATTGTCGTTGTTAAAGAGATTGGCAATTGACAGCCTGGAGGTGATAGGGTAATTATTCTCATTATACGTGTAGGTGCCAATGATTGGCAGAGTAACTTCTTGAGATTCTATTACGGCTACCATATTCCCACTTGCAATATTTTCTGGAGTAATAGCCAATGGGTCTATGTCTCCGTCAAAAGCAAAAGCCAAATTACTATTGAAGGGACTTTTCTTTCCATCAAAAGTGATATCAGATATTGTTAATTCGGGAATAAATGAGTCAGATATTTCGTCGTAGCTTTCTGCTATACTTGAGTTGAGTTTCCCATTTACGTAGGTGAAGCTAGTTATGTCAGTCAATGTTGCCTCATCTCCACTGTAGTAACTGTTTTCTATTTTTGTGATATTGCCATTACTAGATGTTATTTCGATAAAACTATAAGGTGTTCCATCTTCACTAATGTTAATACGCTCAGGAATAGAACTCCCAGCAGCATATGTAAATACAGCTGTTTGCTCTTCTGTCACTACCGAAGACAATTTACCGTCTGCAGTGTAAACATAAGAACTTCTTGTCGTTTCGCCATTTTCTACTTCGATTGATTGAATTAGTGTGCCATTGCTGTTGTATTCGTATGTTGTGGTGGAGGTATCCCCATCTTCAATGTCTGTTACTTCAGTAGGCATGCAACTGATTGGTGCCGTTCCTGACGGAGCTGGATCGTTTACCTCGTCTTCTGAACAACTGGATAGTGTTGCCATTCCTGCACCTAGTGCAAGTATTAGCATTGTTTTGAATGAATTCTTCATGATTTATTTAGTTTGATACTGCAATGTTCGGTTTTTTGAAGTAATAAAATATCATGTAGTCCAAATTTGAACTGATGCTTACCTTTGCACCGTTTTGGTAGTGATAGAAGAAAATAAAAGTAGGAAGCTATATATAGAGAGCTATGGGTGTGCAATGAATTTTGCAGACAGTGAAGTCGTAGCATCTATTATGGCAGAAGTAGGAGTGGAGACCACCAATGATGAGATGGAAGCGGATATTATTTTCATCAATACATGCTCTATTAGAGATAACGCAGAGCAAAAAATCCGAAATAGACTAAAGCACCTGAGACACAACAAGAAACAAAACAAGAAACTAACAATAGGTGTGCTTGGTTGTATGGCAGAGCGACTCAAGAAGCAACTGCTAGAAGAAGAGAAACTCGTTGATATAGTTGCAGGGCCAGATGCGTACAAAGAACTTCCCATATTACTCAGAGAAGTAGAAGATGGTCATAAGGCTATCAATGTAATGCTCAGCCTAGAAGAAACCTATGCTGAGATACAACCTACCAGACTAAATAGTAATGGAGTAACAGCCTTTATCAGTATTACCAGAGGGTGCGATAATATGTGCAGCTTCTGTGTTGTACCATTTACACGAGGAAGAGAACGTAGTAGAAACCCAGAGAGTATAGTAGCTGAAGCACAAGACTTAATAGATAAAGGATACAAAGAAGTAACGTTACTAGGCCAAAATGTAGACTCGTACTTATGGTATGGTGGCGGTGCCCGCAAAGATTTTGATAAACTAACTGCTGAGGAGCAAGAGAGTAGCATCTCTTTTGCTAATTTGCTAGAGATGGTGGCACAAGTAGACCCAAGTCTACGCGTACGTTTTTCTACCTCTCACCCCAAGGATATACACGACGAAGTACTCTACGTAATGCGTAAGTACGACAACGTTGCCAAGCACATTCATTTACCAGCACAAAGTGGGAACACACGTATACTTGAGAAAATGAACCGTACCTATACACGTGAGTGGTACGAGATGAAATACAACCGCATCAAAGAAATACTGCCAGAGTGTAGTGTGAGTTGCGATATTATCACAGGTTTTTGCTCAGAGACCGAGGAAGAGCATGCAGACACACTAGATTTACTGCGTAAATGTGAGTATGAGTTTAGCTATATGTACTTCTACAGTGAGCGACCAGGTACGCTGGCCGCACGTAAGTATGAGGACGATGTACCTGAGGAAGTGAAAAAACGCCGACTTACAGAAGTCATCGAGATACAACACGAAATAGCCAAAAAGCGGAATGCTGCTCAAGTAGGCAAGGTGCATACTGTACTTATAGAGATGCAGAGCAAAAAGAGGACAGACGAGTGGATGGGACGCAATAGTCAAAATATCAAAGTCATCTTTCCTAAAGGTAATCACAAAATGGGTGATTATGTAGATGTAAAAATCGAACGCAGCACCACCACAAGTTTGATTGG
>CAWVTO010000098.1:0-7640 GCA_963932895.1 uncultured bacterium | reverse complement strand
AAGCGAGTCGTAGTTGTCTATCGTACGCATCTTTTGCCTCTGGTGTGTCTAGACTTCCCTTTGCTAGGTTGAGGTGTTTGGTCATTTCCTCCGCATCAGGTTCGCTGCTTATGTCAGGATGAAACTGCTTTATTTTTGCCTTATAAGCCTCTTTCACGTCTGCTATGCTAGCGTATGTGGGCAATCCTAATATTTTGTAATAGTTGGTCAAAGGTCGATTCAGTATTTTTTTTGTATTGAGGTTGCTAAATTACAATTAACATTTACAAAAGTATAAACGCAATAAAACGTTTTAATTATCTACACGGTGTTCATTCTTATTCAATTCTTACGGATTAATTCGTTGACTTTCGGTAGTAGGTGATTTCACAAGCACACGATATTGATTTTTCCGAAGTAGACAGAATGGTTTGAAATTAGGAGAGTTTAATAGGTGAAATAATGATAAATTTAAAGGGATATAGGTTTAATATTTTGGCTAATATTTAGTTTAAGGTATATTTGAGCGTTATGTCAAAGTACGCAGAATCTATGTTACGAGACGGAGCCCTAGAAGGCAAAGTTATATGGGTGACAGGCGGAGGAACAGGCCTTGGTAAGTCAATGGTAAAGTACTTCGTAGAGCTAGGAGCAAAAGTTGCTATCTCTGGTAGGAGAGAGGAAAAACTCCTAGAGGCAGCCGAGGAGATTTCTAAGGAAAATGTTTTTCCTGTAGTGTGCGATGTGCGTGAAAGCGGACAAGTAGATGCAGCATTGTCACAAATAGTAGAGCATTTTGGCGAGTGCAATGGCTTGGTAAATAATGCCGCAGGCAATTTTATTAGCCCTACAGAAAGGCTCAGTCATCGAGCTTTTGATATTATCATAGACATCGTGCTAAAAGGAAGTAAGAACTGCACATTAAGCTGCGGTAAATACTGGATAGAAAATAAAATACCAGGTAATGTACTTAATATAGTGACTACATATGCATGGACCGGTAGTGGATTTGTGGTACCCAGTGCCACTGCCAAAGCTGGAGTATTGGCCATGACCAGAAGTCTTGCTGTAGAATGGGCCAAGTATGGTCAACGACATAATGCAATAGCACCCGGGCCGTTTCCTACCAAAGGAGCTTGGGATAGACTTTTTCCGAAAGAAATGTCCGATAAGATAAATCTAGAAACGCGAGTGCCACTTAAACGAGTGGGAGAGCATCAGGAGCTAGCCAATCTCGCAGCATATCTAATGTCAGACTATTCTTCTTATGTAAACGGAGAAGTAGTGACTATTGATGGTGGTGAGTGGTTGCAAGGTGCAGGCCAGTTTAACCAGATGGATGCTATCACACAAGAAGAGTGGGATATACTCGAAAAGGTGGTTCGCTCAAATCAAAAAAAATCGTAAAAACAATACACATCATATTTCCTAAATATTGGTGTTAAATAGCATTTAATTAAACCATACTAACTAAAATTATAAAATGAAGAAAATCAATATTACCACACTTATTGCTACGGGTATAGCAGCTGTAGGTCTATTACTTATCAGTTTGCCAAGTACCACTTATACGGGTGGTTCGCCAGCTAGTTATACGAACGCACCCACTACGGGCACAAGTAGAGAAGCCAATTGTACATCGTGTCATGCAGGGGCGTTACAAACCAGTGGAACCAATTTTAACAATATTGCCTTCAACGGGTCGTTTACGGGTGGAGGATATATCCCTGATAGTACGTATACCCTAACATTGAGTTATACGCATTCTGGTAAAACTAAATTTGGCTACCAGCTAACTTGCCTGAATGACAATAATGCTATGGCAGGTAGTTTTGCTACGATTCCAGGCAACAGTAAGTCCAGTCTTATCAGTGGTAGTGTAGCAGGTGCTACACGTCAATATATGCGTCAAACAAGCTATCCTGGATCTTCAGGTTCAGGAGCTGCTTCTTGGTCTTTTAGGTGGACTGCACCCACTACCAATACGGGAGACGTAACTATTTATGCCGTAGTGAATTCTGCAAATTCTGCTGGTGGCAATAGTGGAGATATAATTATTGCAAAAGAATTTACTATAGCACCTAGCACATTGTTGCCAGTGGCTACAGCGAGTACCAGCAATACTAGTGTGTGCCAAGGCGAGCTTATTACCCTAAATGGGTCATCTACAAATTCTGCAACATCTTGGAATTGGAGTACACCAAGTGGGTCACCCACCAGTACTTCAACTCAGAACGCAACAATTCGGTATAATTTCCCGGGCACTTATAATGCTATATTAAAATCAACCAATGCGAAGGGAGAGTCATTGCCCGATACGTTGGTAGTAACCGTGTTGCCTGCACCAGGTCCATTTATAGCTGGCGGAGCAACTCAGCGATTCTGCGAAGGAGATTCGATTCTGCTCGCTAGTACTGTTCAAGGTGGAGTTTCCTATGCTTGGAGTAATGGAGCTACAGGACCAGAACTATGGGTCACAGAACCCGGAACATACTCTGTATCGGGTACGGGTACAAACACCTGCAGTAGAGTAAGTAATACCGTAACAACTAGTTATTATCCCAAACCAAGTACCACACTTATCAGTAATTCTGTACCTTATCCAGATAGTACATGTACCAACTCTGTATTGATGCTTGCCGCACAAGGCGTCAGTTTTGATAGTTTCTATTTTTATGGAGATGGAGTATTACTTGCTGTGTCTGACAGTGCTATATTCTCTACTTTTTTTACCCAAAGCACTAATTATGGCTTACAAGTAATGAATGCTCAAGGCTGCTTGAGTGATACGGTGTTTTTGATGATGAATGCTAAAGAACAAAGTAACGCACCTGTTGTGACATGCACGGCAAGCACACCGAGTAGCATTACATTTGAGTGGACAAGCATCTCTGCTCATTTGGGCTATGAGGTAAGCATAAATGAAGGAAATACGTGGCAGTCACCAAGTAGCGGAGCCATTGGCAATAGCCATGTTGTTGCCAATTTGCAGCCAGGCGATTCAGTAGTATTATGGATTCGCTCTATAGAAGCTGCTCCGTGTAGCTATAGCAATATTGGAGTGACCAAGTGCTTTAGTCAACAGTGTGTTCAGCTCACAGCAACCGTGCAAGCCGCAGCAATAGTTTGCCTTGGAGATCTATGGACGGTAGAAGTAAATGGACTTACGGGAGAAAATTACAGTTTATCCTTAGACGGAGGTGGTGCATTTACGGATACTATTTTTAGTTTCAATCCGAAATTGAGTAAAACATACACCTTGAGTGTTACAGATAGCAATAATTTAGTTTGTCCAGCTAATGAGATTAAGATTCCTTTAACGGTAGATAGAATAGCTAATATTGACTTAAAATCAGATAGAATTGGAGCGTATTGTGTGGGTGATGTTATTACATACACGGCCAATGATAGTATCGATAATTTTGATTTTTATGTGAATAATGTATTGGTGCAAAGTAGTGCGGTGAATAGCTATGTAAGTAGTCAGTTGAGCAATGAAGATAGCTTGTACGTAGTTGTGAGTAATGGACAGTGTACAGATACCTCTTCTATAGTAAATGTAGCCATAGAGGTTGATCCAAATGGAGGGTTTACCTTTTCACGATTTGGATCTGAGTATAGTTTTACTCCAGATGTACCTACATATAGTGCCTATAGATGGGACTTTGGTGATGGGTCGGCTATAAATACAGACGTGACACCAATCTACGATTTTGAAACTTCTGCTGGAAGTACACTTTCGGTAAGTCTAGAAGTAGAAACAGTGAGCGGTTGTATAAACAATGATGCCCAAACCCTCGAATTACCAGAGTTTGCAGGTATTGAAGACCTAAAGGCTATAGGTGTTTCTGTATATCCAAACCCTACCAGTGATCGATTGAATATTGAAAATAGATCAGGTAAAACATTTGAGTATCAATTGTACAATACGTCTGGTGTGCTTATCAAAACGGCTATCATAGTAGGTGGATCAGGTGTAGTAGATATGTCTGCACTGCCTTCTGGAGCATATCTCCTAAAAGGGTCAATAGACGCTGCAAGTGAGACGAGTATACGAGTAATTAAGAAATAGGGCACTAGAAACCTATCATACAAAAAAGGCTCTTTGCGTTTGCAAAGAGCCTTTTTTGTTTTTCACCACGTCTGGGTCTCGAAGACGATCCAGAAGAATACTCCTGGGCATTTAGTGCGTTTCCATTCTGCCTTTTATTTCGCCACGCATAAGCAATTGCAGTGAGTCTATTTGTGGTTGTAGGTCTACGCGTTGCGTTACATCAAAATCTAAATCCGGTTGGCCTGCATCTACCCAGGCGGTATACCAGAAGCACCCCGTGGTATATATCGCTTTCTTCATTCTACGCTCTACCATAGTGCCCATGGCTCTATGATATGCTTCGCTAAATTCACGACTATATACCTTTACCGTACTTGCACCTCTACGTTCAAAAGAATATTTGGTAGTAGGCATTTGCTCTGTAAGAGCAAGTTCTAGTGCAAGTACCGTGTCTTTAGCAGCAAAACTCTCGCCCACTGCCTGCCATATTGTTTCCAGTGGATCGTCTAGGTACACAGCTTTCCCCGTAAAAAAATCGTAATCTGAAGCAAATAGCTCTGGCAAACGAGATTCCCACAGACCGTGTATTCCTTTTTGGTTGGTGAGTTGTCCATTATAGTTCTCTGTAGTGTGCAGTGGTACATGTGCATCTGCAATGTAGTGGCCCAAATCTGCACTTAGTTTTATGATACGCTCATAGTCCCGCTTTTTCATAGCGTAGGTAAGCCAGCCAGTAACTTTTTGAATGTGCCAAGGTACTATACCGTATTCGGTAAGTTCCTCTTCGCCATACGTAGCTACCGCACTATCCCAGTGGTGAGGCATCGTGTCTATAGGTGTGCTTGTCTCCCAGTGGTCCAGGTCTATGTAATGTCTTGGGGCCTCGCCCTCTATGGCATATCTACGTTGGTCTGGGCGTACCGCAAAGTCTTTTATGTAGCCTATGTTTGATTTGTAGAAGCCAAACATTTCTGGTGGTAAGGTAAAGGTAGCCAGGTAGTTTATCTCCTTATGAGCGAAGAATCCCCAAGGAGTAGACCGCAAGCATAGCACAACAAGTAGTATAGATAGAATGTATCGCACAAGTGCAAAAGTAGGGAATAGCAGAGGAGGTTAGTATAAAGTGGAACAGGGATTGTTTGAAAAAAAATTACTCTTTTTTCTTAAAGTAATAATGCACTGTAGTTTCTTGAGCCCGTTGCTCGGGTGTTTTCCAGTAGGCATCTGAGTCGTGGTTGTCATCTTCATCTTCTTGTTCTTCTTCAAAAAACATAGCTTGCTGTGGTCCTGTTTTACGGTACAAAAAGCCAAAGATCACTCCAGATATAGCCCCGGATAGGTGACCTTCCCATGAGATGTTTTTGCCTACGATACGCCCATACTCGGGGAATATGCCATAGATAAGACTTCCGTACAGGAAGATAAGTAAGAAAGCAGCTCCGAGCATCTCTTTGTTCCAGGTGATAATAGCGTGTGTTACCAAAAAGAAAATAAATGCATACACCAATCCACTTGCACCTATGTGATTACTGCCTTGCTCGCCTAAGGCTAATAGAATAATGCCTGTGAGTAGCGTATTGAGTACAAGGATGGATACGCGTTCTTTATCAAAATAGATGAAGATAAAACCCATAGACAGTAGCAAGGGGATGCTATTGCTAAAGAGATGATCAAAATCGCCGTGAAGGAAAGGCATCGTAAATATACCCCATAATCCACGCCATTCTTGTGGACGCATACCGTAGGAATTCAAGTCCAGTCCAAACCGTAGATTGATAAAAAAAACAACCCATATAGATACCACTATTACAAGTGGCCAAACTATGGAGTCTATCAATCGGATAAGGAAACGTAACATCTGTATTTGTGGTATTTCAAAATACGTTCCGAAGAGAATTAACTGACAGAAGGGCGTATCCCTCTTAAATCAACAAGAACATTCCGCCTATGAGGTGCTTCTATCAAACTGCTCAGTTTTTCGAGAAAAGAAATACTTTGTTGCTTACACCGGACGTTTTGCTGTCAACCAATAGAAATCATCAAATGAACTTACCCAAGTATATCGTTACCCTACTTGCTACTTTACTTTTTGTACTCTTGTTTTTTGAGAAATCTCTAGGTCTCAACGTGGCAATCTACGGAGTAGTTACAACTCTCCTGTTAGTTGTATTCAAAACTTCGCTATTCCATGCGTTTCTTCCCAAGGTAGTAGGAACTGGTTTTCTAGCCACGTCTATAGTATATTATCTATTCGCTAGTCCATTTACCCTATTTGTACATATTCTTTCTTTTTTACTGTTGGTAGGGTTGCACTCTCAGCCGCTCATTCGTAATTTGTTGTATGCGTTTGTAAATGCATTTGCAATCTATAGAGCCGCAGTGGCAGATTTTTTAAATTCGTTTCGTAGTCGGAAGAAACGAAAGGTTAGCTTAGGCTTTGGTAAAATTGTTCGTATCGTATTCTTGCCATTTTTTGTTATTCTGCTATTCCTAGCATTATACAGTATGGGGAGTAGTTTCTTTTCTGATGCAGTAGGGAGTATCGGTGAGATCGTAGGTAGATTCTGTTCTAAAATCCTAAACTATGTGAATATAGAAGCAGTGTTTGTCGCATTACTGGGTCTTGTGTTTGCGGTGATTCATAGCCTGCAGTACCATGCTAGTTCTTTGAGTCAGGAAGATGCTGCTAAGAGTAATATTCTATCTCGTGTGAGACACAAGACGTTCCGTAGATTTAGGAATATGGATCTTGCTACGGAATATAAGTCTAGTGTATTCTTGCTGGTGTCACTCAATGGTATGCTGGCTATTTTACTCTATTTAGAGATTACCCATGTTTGGGTAGGTTTTGAATGGGGCGGTGAGTTGCTCAAGGAGTTGGTACACGAGGGAACCTATGTGTTACTTATTGCCATTCTTGTATCTATGGGTATTACACTCTATTTCTTTCGCAAGAACCTTAATTTTTATGCGAAGAATAAGGCATTGAAAGTATTAGCCTATATATGGTTAGGGTTCAATGCCCTATTGGTAATTTCGGTAGGGGTTCGTACTTTCTATTACATTGAATTCTTTGGGTTGGCTTACAAACGTATAGGTGTGCTATTCTTTTTGGTAGCTTGTTTAATAGGTTTGGGCACACTCATGTACAAAGTAGCGAAGACGAAAAGTATATACTACGTAGTGCGTGTGAATGCATTTGCAGTGTATATTATTCTTTTGGCTGTTTGCACGGTAAACTGGGACAGTATTATCGCTAGATACAATTTTAGTCACTACAGGTCTTCTTTTATTCATCTGCCTTTTATGAGCAATCTTAGCGATAAGGTATTGCCCTACTTGCAACTTACAGATGAGCAAGTGCTAACCATAGAAGCCAAACAGGTAGAGGAGATTCCCTTTGCCAAGCGAGGATATTTTAAAGATGTAGACTACCAGAATAAGATAGCCACTCGCATCAGAAAATTTAAGAAAAAGCAAAAAGATAGGCACTGGCTTGAGAGTGTATGGGCTGAGGATAAAGCCTATCAAACTTTGGAGTAGGTTTTATCTATTATGCTAACTCAAAATATCCTAAACTTGCAGCCAAATTAAGAAACAATGGCAT
>CAWVTO010000097.1:0-7705 GCA_963932895.1 uncultured bacterium | reverse complement strand
AGACAGAAAAGCAATAAAACTTGCCTCAGAAAACTATCCCCTTACCGACCATTACAGAGTAGACGAGCTACTCACCACATTGGGCATAGGCGAGGCTATAATCACTGTACTCAATGAAAAAGGGATACCTACACCGCTGGCACATACGCTTCTTACTGCCCCTAGCTCACGTATGGACGTTATTACTGACAAGGAGAAGCAGGTTGTGCTAGATTCTTCTACCATTATGAAAAAATACAATAAAGAAGTAGAAAGAGACAGTGCCTACGAAATGCTGAATAAAAAACTAGATGCTGCCGAAGAACTCGCAGAAAAAGAGACTGTTGCAAAAGGAAAAACCAAAAAGACTCCTACGCGACGTGCGAATAGCCGCAGAGAAAAATCTACCTTCGAAAAAGTAATAAACAGTACTGCAGGACGCACCATAGTTCGAGAACTCACAAGAGGTCTACTAGGGGTACTTGGTATATCTAGTTCACGACGTAAAAAAGGATTATTTGGATTTTAAAATTATGAGAAATGTACTATTAATACTAATTGCAAGTTTTTGCATACTGCAAAGTTGTAAAGAAGATGAAGACGACAGAACAGGTCCATTTGTGGAAGAGTTTGAAATTCTAGAGATTTCTACTGACTTTGGCAAAATGTACATTCATCTGTATGATAAAACACCACTGCATAAAGCTAATTTTGATAGCCTTACAAGAGCTGGTTTTTATGACAGTACAGAGTTTCACCGATGTGTAGACGATTTTGTGATACAAGGCGGAAGCCCTACAAGCAAAGATGAGAACCGCAATAATGACGGAAGTGGCGGCCCAGGGTACACCATACCTGCAGAGATTGATTCTAGTAAATTTCAACATTTCTACGGAGCATTGGCTGCTGCTCGTACCGGCAACATGACCAATCCAGAACGCAGATCCAGCGGGTGTCAGTTCTATATTGTTACCGATCCAGACGGAGCTCATTTCTTAGATGGCGAGTATACCACATTTGGTAGAGTCCTTACCGGAATGGACGTAGCCAAAACCATAGAGAATCAGCCTAAAAACGGGAACGATTTGCCGAATGAGCGAATGAAAATGATCGTCTCCTATGTGTACCTTACCCAAAAGCAGCTTGACGAAAAAGGAATAGCAATACCCGAATGAAGATTAGAATAAAAGACAATTCTGTACGCTATCGACTGTCCCAAAACGAAGTAACCCATCTCGTACAAAACGGCGAGACATGGAGCAAGTGTCAGTTTGGTGCGGGAGAGCTGATATACGGTGTACTAGCAACAGATGCAGAAGAACTATCGTGTAGTTTTGATGGCAATACGATAACAACTAAAGTTCCTAAAAGCCTATTAGTAAACTGGGATACCGACGAGCGAGTGGGTTTTGATCATACTGCAAATAGCCTGTTTATACTCCTAGAAAAAGATTGGCAGTGCCTCAAACCACGTGACCATGAAGACGAAAGTAATTTATATCAGCATCCTGCAGGTACATGAACAAAGGTCTTTATCCCATAAAAATCACTAAAACCAAGAACAGCACATCTGTAGAGAGAGATGATGTGGTAGCTGTAGAAGCTCCGCTAGAGATACAGGTGAAATTATGGAACGAGGGTAAACCGCGTGCTATTTCTGTAACCATGCGTACACCGGGTGATGACGAAGAATTGGCGTTGGGCTTCTTATTTACCGAAGGGCTATTAAAAAATTATACTGAAGTAAAGGCGGTAAAATACCTTGGTGAAAATGTAGTAAAAGTCTACCTAAATGAAGGGGTGACAATAGATTTACAAAAAGCGGAACGCAATTTTTATACTACGAGTAGCTGTGGAGTCTGCGGCAAGGCGAGCATAGAAGCCATTACCACTAAAACGCAATTTATCATAAAGAACAAGGCCATATTCCAAGACGAAATACTCTTTGGACTTAAGGCAAAACTAGCCGACCAGCAGTCGCTATTCACCGCAACAGGAGGTATACACGCAGCCGCACTATTTAGTGAAACGGGGGAATTGCTTACGCTACACGAAGACGTAGGTAGGCACAACGCATTGGACAAAATCGTAGGAGAGGCATTTCGCAAAAACCAACTCCCTCTTGAAAAAAGCATTTTACTCCTAAGTGGCAGAGCTAGTTTTGAACTCATACAAAAAGCAACCATGGCCGGCATTGGAACAATAGTCTCTGTAGGAGCACCAAGCAGTTTGGCAGTAGACCTTGCTAGAGAAAACGGGCAGACACTGATTGGTTTTTTGAAAGAGAACAGTTACAATAGGTATTCATAATTAACCGCGTTTTCCCTATCTTTGAAAATATGAGTACGCTTGAGAAACAAATGGGTTGGATAAAAAAAAATTGGTCCACAGAGGATGATCAACTGTTAGACAAAACCCTTGAGATAATCAGACAATTTAAAAAGCAAAATTCTTAGTCGTGAAAGTACCCTCTCAACTAAACGCTTTTAACTAAAATTTTTTCTCCATGTCCACCCAAAAAATAGAAATTGAAAACTTTGACTTCACTGGTCTCATACTAAAAGAGCCCAAGGAAAAAGCAGTTGGGTTACCCGCTATCATATCATCGGTAAAGCAGGCAGCCAAGTATATGGATCCCATTGACGCATTTAAACTTAGTCTCAAAATAAATCAAAAAGGAGGTTTTGACTGCCCAGGATGTGCATGGCCAGATCCAGATGACGACCGATCTGCCTTAGGCGAATACTGTGAAAATGGTATGAAAGCCATCGCCGAAGAAGCAACCAAAATGTCTATTACCAAAGCCTTTTTTGCAGAACATTCATTGGCTGACATTTCTAAATTCTCAGATTTCAAAATGGGGAAACTCGGCAGACTCACAGAACCCATGGTGCTGCGAGAAGGAGCCACTCACTATGAGCCAATCGTCTGGGAGGATGCTTTTATACTTATAGCCAAAGAACTCAATGCCCTAGACTCTCCCGACGAAGCCATATTTTATACGAGTGGGCGTACGAGCAATGAGGCAGCCTACCTCTACCAGCTATTTATACGAGCATACGGCACAAATAATCTGCCAGATTGCTCCAACATGTGCCACGAGAGTAGCGGCGTAGCCTTATCTCACACCGTTGGGATAGGCAAAGGTTCTGTTACACTAAATGACTTACACGAAGCGGAGGTCATTATGATAATGGGGCAAAACCCTGGAACGAATCACCCTCGTATGCTTGCTGCATTAGAAAAATGCAAGAATAACGGAGGTAAAATAATTACCGTAAACCCGCTACCAGAAGCAGGCTTACTCAATTTTACCGATCCACAATCTCCCATCAAAATGATAAAAGGCGGAACATCGCTAACTGACATTTTTGCTCCAGTAAAAGTAAACGGAGACGTGGCCTTCCTTAAAGCCATTATGCTACTACTAGCCGCAATGGAAGATGCCGATCCGGGGCAGGTGTTGGATTGGGATTTCATAAAAGAACATACCGATGGTTTCGAAGACTTTTTAGCGGAGCTCAAGAACGAAGACATAGTACACTGCATAGCAGAAAGCGGTGTAGATGAAAAAACAATAACAGAAGTAGCCCAACTAATGGCTGATAATGAGAAGATTATCATCTGCTGGGCGATGGGGCTTACCCAACACAAAAATGGTGTAGGTAACATACAAGAAATAGTAAACCTTCTCCTCATGCGTGGAGCAATAGGCAAACCCGGAGCAGGAACCTGCCCGGTACGTGGTCACTCCAATGTGCAAGGCGATAGAACCATGGGAATATGGGAAGCTCCTCAGGATGCTTTCTTAGATAAACTAGAAGAAGTACACGGCATAAAAGCTCCAAGAGATCACGGCTACCATGTAGTATCTGCTATAGAGGCAATGAAGGCTGGCAAAGGCAAGGTTTTCTTTGCTATGGGAGGCAATTTCTTGAGTGCTTCGCCAGATACAAATTATACTGCCGAGGCACTACAAAACACGAAACTTACGGTACAAGTAAGCACTAAACTCAATCGTTCACATCTGATAACCGGTAAGCAGGCACTTATTCTTCCTTGCCTAGGACGTACTGACAAGGACATACAAGCTGATGGAGAACAATTCATAAGCTGTGAAAACAGTATGGGAGTTGTTCAGTCTTCTCAAGGAATACTAACACCCCCGAGCAAACACCTCAAAAGTGAAGTTGCTATAGTGGCAGAAATGGCAAGTGCTACACTAAAAAAATCGAGCATAGACTGGACAGAAATGGCCGGCAACTATGATCACATACGCGAAGCGATACAAGCTACCATCCCCGGTTTTGAGCACTACAATACGAGAGTGAGACAATCGGGTGGGTTTTACTTACCCAACGGAGCTAGAGTGCGTGAGTGGAGTACAGCAACAGGCAAAGCCAACTTCACCACCAACGCAATACCGCAAAACGAACTAAAAGAAGGCGAATACATCATGATGACACTACGTAGTCATGACCAATACAACACTACACTCTATGGCTTGGACGACCGGTACCGCGGCATATACAGTGAGCGACGCATTGTAATGATGAACGTAAACGACATGAGAATAAGAGGATGGAAAGAGAAACAAGTAGTAAATCTATTCAGTGAGTTTAATGGCATAAAAAGAGAAGCTCTTAAGTTTTTGATAGTGCCCTACCCTATCCCAGAAGGCAATGTAGCTACCTATTTTCCCGAGGCAAATCCACTTGTACCTATCGATTCATTCGCAGATAAAAGCTTCACGCCAACAAGTAAATTGGTGAATATTACAATAGAATCCGTATCTTGAACCCATTATGGGCACTAAAAGTAGAAAGAAACAAAATACGAATAGAAAACGTAACATTTACATACTTGGTATCGGTATGGGATTATTGATAGGCGTAGTATTTGGGATAGCCAGCGGCAGTATGATTCCTAGCCTTATCGTATGCGGTATACTCGGCTACGGAATGGGCTACGCTATACACAAAACAATTACAGGATAATGGGTCTAAAAGGCGTAGTATTAATGGGAGGTCAAAGCTCTCGTATGGGTCAGGATAAATCGCAGCTCTTGTTCAGTCTTCGATACAATTCTGCTGAAGGAAGAATCACTCAGACTGACAATAGGCAAACACTGGCAGAACTCGCTCACTCCAAACTCAAATGCTACGTAGATGATGTTCATTTTTCTATAAACAAAAGTCAGAAGGATCTTGGTCTTGAGAATACCATAGTGGATGAGTACGAAGGAGAAGGACCACTATCAGGCATTATCTCTGCTTTAAAGGCTACTCAATCCTCTATTGTAGTATTGGGAGTAGATATGCCACTCATCACTAAACAAAGCATCAAGAGTCTGATTCAGCAACGCAATTGGGATTTGCTTACTACTACCTTTTACAATAATCAAAGCAATACGTGGGAACCCATGCTTAGCATTTGGGAGTACGAAACCCTTCCATGCCTAGAAGAGTATTTTGATACCGGTGGTCGCTCTATACAAAAATTCCTGAACCAATTTGGAAACCAACGTGTACCCATTCACAATCCCGAAGAATTTACCAATGTAAATACCATGGAGGATTACGAAACAATAAATCTAAGCTGAGCGAAGTAGAAATACTTAGGATGGCTCGATTCTACGGTAGCAGCTCACTCGCCACTATCTGAAAACTACGAATACCATAATGCTCAATAATATCTTTCACCAGATGTGTGCGTACTACGAGCAACAGATTCTTTTTGTCATTGGATTCATAATTGTCAATGATGTACTTGGCAGCTATATGAATGCCTTCATTTTTAAGTTCTAATTTACCGAGTTCATCCAATACCAAAAACTCAAAATCATACTGATCGAATGCTTTAATCAAAAGGAAATTAGCAATCTTAAAAGTATCTTCTAGAAAGTGAAATTTTCCTACAGATACGGTCTTTTCACTTTTTCCTGGAACCTCTAGTGGAAATTTTTCACGGGTTTCAATATTGTACAAGTACTTACGTTCTTCCTTATCGTCAGGACAGAGTATTCCTTTTACATTATCCCACGTGGAAACCCACTCTTGTAGTGCACCGGTTTTGCCAGTACGTATATCACCTGCTAAGATGTAAATCATTATTCTTCTATTTTGAGATGGATGCTATAGAGAATAGTATCACCCATAAAATTACGGAGCTTATTCAGTCCTTTTTCCTGTTTGTTCTCTCTCCAAGCGAGCTTGGTTACTTTTCTGAGGTATGGTAGCAATGTCAATGTCTCATCTACCTCGGATTGTACTTTGTGTTTCTTGTTTTCTAAAAATCGAGAGAAGTATTTTTTGAACAACGGAGCAACTATATAATACCACGCCAAGAGTATCCCGGCACTGCGTAAGAAAATATACAACCAGTTTCTCCATACCGCATCTCCATCAGTCATGAAGAAATAGTATGCTGCTATAAGAGCAAAAAAGATTCCGAAAATCACCCATTGTCTCCATCTACCACGTTTCTTTTTGGCCAGTCCTACTTCATCATCAAATTCTATAGCCTGTATCTGGTACTTCACATTACCTTGGTTTACCTCTAGGTATCTCACGATATCGTAGATGATGTATCCAACGACTATTCCGAGTAGGGCATACAACCATAAATAGATAGAAATAAGTGCTGTGGACGAAAAAACATTTCCTAAAAAACCCATTCGGTCTACCACGTATTCACTAAAAGAATCAATAGCCTCCCAAAGACTTTTTCCATATATGAGTGTTAGAACCAATAGTTTTTGTAGGGCAGACTCTACAAGTGTAATAATACCCAGCAACATGGCACTCCACTTGCTTAAACTCAGGTTGCTATAGATGAGTGCAGCCATTAATGCTTGAAAACTCACCGCTAAGTAGGATGTAGGAGGAGAATGTGGACTTACCGCTAACTTTATGATAAGCACTACGAGTAACGACCTAAAAATCGTCTTTCTTTTGTCTTCTGCGAAATACGCTATCAGACTGACCAGAACAATTGCAAAACCACCTACAAAAAAACCTGTAAATGGAGATTGTAATGCATGCAAAACACCACCAAGACCAGCTTCACTGAGAGCCCAAAGAGCGGTCAGACGTGATATTATTTTAGAATTTCTTTGCACTTTTCAAAGTTATGTATTTGCGATGCCTTTTTTCGTGTAGGAACACGCATTATATTATTGTAGGAACACGCCTCAGAGGCTTGTTCCTACAGAGGCGTGTTCCTAAACATTGTTTTATACCGAGAAACTCTCTCCGCATCCACAAGATCTACTTGCGTTTGGATTATTAAACTGAAAACCTTTTCCGTTTAGTCCGTCTGTAAAATCAAGCTCGGTACCACACAGGTACAAGAAACTTTTCATATCACACACCACTTTATATCCGTTGCTTTCAAAAATCTGATCGTTCTCTTGCTCCTCGTTATCAAAGTCCATTTTATAACTAAGACCCGAACAACCTCCACCCACTACAGACACACGTATAAAATACTCCCCATCTAACCCTTCGGTAGACATTATGGTATTTACTTGACTTGCTGCTCTTTCTGATACTGTTATCATATTATTTTGTAATACAATTGCCTATCCTCCAACTTTCGTTCAGGATGCCAATTTCGTTGTTAATAGTGTTTTTTATCGTCTTCTATTGGCTCTAGACCTTGCTTTACGCGGTAGTCATTGATAGCCATTTTGATAGCATCTTCTGCTAATACCGAACAGTGAATT
>CAWVTO010000096.1:0-7805 GCA_963932895.1 uncultured bacterium | reverse complement strand
CGGTATAGCGGAGACTTGGTAAAAGCAGTTGTTGCTGGAGCAGACGCTATTATGGCCGGAAGCTTATTTGCAGGAACCGAAGAGGCTCCAGGCGATGTATCATTCTACGAAGGAAGAAAAGTAAAAAGCTACCGCGGAATGGGAAGTATTGAAGCGATGAAACAAGGCTCTAAAGATCGTTATTTCCAAGATGCAGAAGCTGACCTAGGAAAACTCGTGCCGGAGGGTATTGTAGGTACAGTGGCGTACAAAGGGAAACTGTCTGAAGTAGTGTACCAATACATTGGCGGGCTAAGAGCAGGAATGGGATATACAGGTTCTGCTACTATTGCAGATCTCAAAGAAGCTCAGTTTACGCATATCACAGGATCAGGGATAAGAGAGAGTCATCCGCACGATGTCACCATTACCAAAGAGGCTCCAAACTACAGTAGATAATACGTTTTAGTCTGTGCTCTCTATTAAAGCGAGCAAACCACTTGTGTGACAGATTTCTACAAGGCCAGACCCTGTAGCTTCATTGCTTGTTCCGCTTCGTTTACCAAAGCTCAATGTTTCATTGTCTAAGTTGTATTTCAAATTTTGGGTAGTAATACCCGAACACGTGTGTATAGGCACCAGAGACAAAGCCTGTCCTTTTTCGTAGCGTTTGTTATAGTTTTTTGGTAGTATGAACGAGCGAGAATAATCGTCTATTAATACTATTCTTATTTCAAAATATTTGGCAAGTGTAGCAAAGTTATTGATAGTATGATCCAAGCGTTTGCCAGAGGCCCAAATTACGTTTATGTCTGTGTATCCTTTTTCTACAAGGTGGTCTATTGCTTTTTCGAGGTCTGTAGTTTCTTGGTCTTCGAGGTGTATATATTGCGTGTGCAATTCACGCCCAACGTTCTCTAGACTATCAAAGTCTCCTATTACCACGTCTGGAGTTATTTGCAGGTTTTTTATCCGAGTATATGCACCATCGCACACGACCATATAGGGACACCATTCCATTAATGAAGTTAATATTTCATATGCACACATTTCGCCGTTGGCTATCACCAGTGCTGGCTCTTGGCCATCTTTTACAAAATGATGTGAAGACATTTCAGTACTATTTCTATAGCAAACTTAATATAATCATGCGTTTGAGGCGTTATTTGTAACATGCAAAGGCTATACTATCTATTACTGGGGGGTGTTGTGTTTCTTTCTGCTTGTCGCAAAGAGAAGTTTAGTTCGGAGAGCAATTGGGTAGTTCCGTTGCTACAAACCAAGCTAGACTTGGGAGATATTCTACCAGATAGCATCACACAAGAAGGTGCAAATGGTGAGCTGACTGTCGTTTTCGAAGAAGAATATGGTGTAAGTAATTTGGAAGACATTTTACAAATCCCAGACCGTGTAGAAGAAATAGAAGTTTCGCTCACGAGTCTTGTACTTGATGATCGATCGTTTACCGATACACTTACACTATTAGAAATCTATCCGGCCAGTGCTTTGCTCAATGGGCAAACAACAGAGCTGGGTGTTCAAGATATTACTACAAACGAAGGAACGGTCCTCGATGTAACCGAACAGTTTTTTACAACGGCTACTTTTAAAGAAGGGTATATTGATATTTCTATTAGCAATGATTTACCCGTAGAGGCAGAAGTTCTCGAATTTGAACTCAGAAACGACGATGACAAAGAAGTGATAGTGTCGGGGGTGTTTATGAACCTAGCACCAGGCTCTACGGTGCAAGAAACGTATGACCTGGCAGGACTTACCGTAGACGGAGTACTAGAGCTCATCGTAAAAAGAGTAAAGACAAAAGCAAGTAACGGTGCAGTGCTCATTAACGTGACCAAAGGTATACGTACAACCATAACCGTTCGTGGACTAAAACCACAAGTGGCAACAGCTATTTTTCCGGCACAAAACTTAGTAGAGCGAGCAGAAGAGACAAAGTATAACTTTGGTGGAGCCGAACTGACTCAAGTGTATGTTAAGTCAGGAGACATACTGATGAAGGTAGAGTCTTCAATTGACGAAGCAATAGTCTTAGACTATAAAATTCCCAATAGTTTTAAAACAGGTGAAGCGGGGATTATAGAACAAACATGGGTGATTCCTCCTGCACCCGAGGGAGATGTGGTCTATGTAGAAGAACGGTTTCCTATTGATGGATTTGTGATATACTTATGGGGAGAAAGTCAAGCTACACAACCCAATTATAATCTTATATACAATGAGCTAATTGCCAGAATAAAATATTCTGGACAAGAAAGAACGCTATCCCTAGAGGACAAAATTAAGATTGAGTTTGGGTTGGTTGATGTATTGGCATCTTTAGTAATAGGAGACCCTGGCAGACATGACCTTTCTACAACAGATACATTAAACCTGAATGCTTTGTCAAAGCTTGAGGGCAACCTTAGCTTAGAGGACGCTAGAGTAGATTTGAATTTTTATAACAGCTTTGGTATAGAAAGCCTGGTTGATGTTAAAGAGATACGGGGTCTTAATACAACAAGTAATAAAGTCGTAAACCTGGTATCGGGTGATTTATTGAAAGAGGTGTTCTTAGGGAGAGCGACAAACCCTCCGCTAACGGCTTTTCAAAAAGAAATTGTGCTTGACAATACCAGTTCAAACGTGAAGCTGTTTTTGCAAAACCTGCCCAATAAGGTTATACCTACCATTACGGCAAAAGTAAATCCCAACGGCACGGTTGATCAAGGTGACTTTGCATTTGACGTGAGTGAGTTAACGCTCAATTTTAAACTTACAGTGCCAATGCACTTTGGACTTGATAGTCTATGCCTGCGTTTAACTGAAAATCTTAACCTAAATATGGAACGTTTAGATAATGTATTTACTGGAAAATTAATTGTAATGGCAGAAAACGACTTCCCTATAGAAGCGGGATTAATACTAAACTTTGTAGATAATCTAGGAACTATCTTATTCACTAAAACCCTAAATGGAGACAATAAGATGGCAGCAGCAGAAGTAGATGCTGCCACAGGAAAAACGGTAGCTCCGGCAGAGAGTGAATTAACAATAGCTCTAAGCAGAAACGAAATGGAGCTATTCAAACGATCAGATAGCATCGATTTGAATGTGTTCTTCAATACCAAAGAGGCTAAACGTTTCAAGATGTTTAGTGATTATGAAATAGATCTAAAACTTGGAACCAACTTTATTTATGAAAATAAGCTTTAAGTTATTCGCACTTTTAATAACCTATACTGCATACGGCCAGCAGGCAGATAGTTTTGCTTTTTTGGGAAACAGCTTTGACAAAAACTGGCAGCCAAATAGTATAAAGATCACTGCAGATGGCAATGTCTCTTCCAACGCAATCAATACGACGATGTTTACAGATGTTTTCATTAGAACCAAATTTACACCAGCAGCAAAACAAAAATTTGTAGATGGTCAGCAGCAGAAAGTAAACCTGTATTCTTTTGCCTCGGTAGATGCAGAATATAAGCTGAGCAATACATGGGGTGTTTACGCAAAGACATTCGCTATGAATGGATACTCTGGAGAGAAACAGTTGACAGAACTTCTCTTTTTTGGCAATGCTCCTTTTATGGATAAACAGGTAGAAAGTAGGGGTCTTCGCTTTTTGAGCTACGCAGGGTTTGGAGTTGGGGCTACATACAAGCTAAACAACACGGAAAAGCTGCAAGCTAAGGTCTTATTTGGCCTTAACGCACTCTCAAGCCACAAGGCAGTGTCTAGTGCCAAGATATCGCTTTATACGGCTCCTATGGGAGAATACATAGATGCATCGGTGGCACAGTTTGCATTTTCTGAGCAGACAGATGGAACCATCAAGGGAGTAGGCGTAGACTTGGGGCTAGACTTAAGCTATGCTATCAATAATAAAAACAGTATAGGGCTAGCCCTTAGGGATCTTAATTTAACCCGGATGTTGGATTACACCAGCATAGAGCTAGACACCTCACTTCGTTTCACAGGAATAGGATACGACTTTATAAGAGATACAAATACATTGCAGCAATATGTAGACTCTAACTATTTGCCGATAGTAGAAAACGCAAGGGAAAAACTAAAATGGACAACGTTGCCAAGTAGAATAAATTTAACATGGAACCACAAACTGAGTAAGAATAGCACCTTGGTAACATCACTACAATCGGTAGATATTGGAAAGTATGGTATTACAGGTACAGTAGGCTTAGGTCATGAGTTTACGAATAGATTTAAACTCTACTCCAGTTTGGGATACGGGAATTACTCCGGCATACTCTGGCAAGAAGCAGTAGAATATAGATTTAAAAGGTTGAATGTATATGCTAGTGTACAAGGGTTACATGCTATTTTTGTTCCCAAAATAGCTACAAATTATGGAGTTTCTTTAGGCATCACAACACACTTCTGAAAGTGATCGGTAAGTTGCTCGCCAAAGCTCAGTAATTCTTCAATTTCAGAAATACTCATTACCCTGAAATAGCGAAATACTAAGATGGTACTCTCGGTACTTTCTATGTGGTATTTATCGTTTTCTTTGATAAACTGACGAAGCTCAGGAGTAAAGAAATTTTTGATGGCCTTTCTGTCCTTTCCTTTTACGGAGAATTTAGTATCAAAATCTTCTGCTAAGTCTATATCCTCCTTGACCGCAAAGTCTAAGAGTCGATTAAACAAGCGTTCCTTATCCAATTCAAAATCTGGAATACGCGTGTTAAAATCAATGAGTAGCATCGTCATATTATGTACTTCAGCAGCCATGAGAGCTCCCTCATCAAAAGTGATATCGACTATTTCCCACTTCGCATCACAAGGCAGCGTACCTTCTATTCTGTTTTTGAGATACTCTATAGGTCGGGTTTCAAAAAAAGTGTTGGCGGTGAGGTAATCGGTGTTCCAGTTTAGTTTTGGTTCAAATGTCCATCCATTGCCAAAAGAAAACTCTTTAAGCTCATTTTGTCGTTTAGAAAGCGGTTTGGCTACAGACTGCGGTAAAGCGTGTATGCCATACGGGTGCTCACTAGTTGTTAAGTGCTCGTCAAGGCCTATTATTTCAAAGCTTCCCCCGTGGTCTGCACGGTAGTCTTTTCCCCAGTTATTCACAAACTCCAGCATACTAAAATCGACTAGGCGTGTTCTCGAAAAATCGAGAACAAGTTGATTGTTCGGGGGCACTTGTGCCAATGTTTTTCGAAGCTTTAGTATGCTACTAAAATTAGCAACACCCTTAACTTTTAAGTGGTAGTGGTCATCTATTTCAGATAGTTTAATATAGGGCTTGGCTAGGTACTTGAAAAACAGATTGGCGGGAAGATGTGAGCGTACTAAGTGTATAACAACGGTAAACAGTATGCCAATTAGGATACCCTTATTAAGGTCTGTAAGTAGTGTAGCTACAAGCGTAACAACCAGTATGAGAAACTGCTCGTATCCTTTTAACGAAGCATCTTTGAATACTTTAGGCGATGCCAACTTGTAACCGGTAAATACAAGTATAGCCATAAGTGCAGCCTTTGGAACCATTTTGATATAATCTGAAAGTAAAGATACAAACAACAAGATGAGCACACCGTGTACTAAGTTAGAAAGCCGTGTTTTTGCACCGTGATTTATATTTACAGAGCTACGGGCTATTACGGCTATTACCGGTAATCCACCGACGAAGCCAGATAGAATGGTGCTTAGTCCCATTGCAGCCACATCTCTGTTAAGGTTAGTTTTTCGTTTTAGCGGGTCAATTTTGTCAATTGCCTTCGCAGAACCTAAGGTTTCAATGGTAGACACTAAGAAAACAGAAAGCACTACTAGCCAGAAGCCTAAGCTGCCTATTTTGCCAAAGTCTGGAAAAACCAGGAGGTCGTTCACAATGTCTCTTGGGAGCTCAAAATTAATAAGGTCTTTGGCCGCATTTAATGTATGTTCTTTGCCAAATAGGGTAATATGGCCATCGAGTAAACTTTGGAAAAGCAGATAAAGCGGCACAGCGAAAAGCAAGAGCCAGATAGGAGCAGGAACGTATTTAATAAATTTATTGGTAACATGAGGGTGCACCGCTAGTATGATTAAGCTATTAAAGAAAATTATGGCGATCAACGGGTTCATATTGGCCAAACTGGAAGGAATAGCCAACAGCTTGTCGAAATCGTTCATAGCACCAATCTGTACACCCAGACCCGGATGTATCTGACCCGCAAGAATGATAACACCAATAGCGGCCATCATACCTTGTACTACGCTTGATGGAATAAAATCTGCTAAACCACCCAGTTTGAAGAGTCCGAAAAGAGCTTGCAAAATACCTGCACATACAAAAGCAGCTAGCATATACTCCCAGCTGCCAAGGGCAGCCATACCGGCTACTACTATACCTATCAGTGCAGGAGATGGACCGTTTATAGATACGTTTCCACTCCGTACAAAAGAGGTAAAAATCCCCCCTACAATAGCCGCAAATATGCCTGCTAAAAGTGCTTTAGAGGGCAAGCCCATAGCCAATGCAACGCCTATGGACAATGGCAGAGCTACTAGCGACACACTAAATCCCGCTAAAACATCTTTACGCCAGTGGTGCTTTATATCGTGTAGTATAGTTTTGATACTCGTTTTGGTTTAAAAAGGCTAATATAAGTGGTTTTTTGGAAACGAAAGGTTTAAAAAAGATGCAATTGGCTAAGCATACAACGGAAACTTTGTCATTAGGGCATTCACCTCTAATTTTACAGCAGATAGATTGGATTCATCCTCTGGATTTACCAAAACCCGATCAATTAAGTTAGCTACTGTTTCCATATCCTCGGCCATCATTCCGCGAGTAGTGATAGCTGGAGTACCAATACGTATACCCGAAGTTACAAATGGTGAACGAGTTTCAAATGGCACAGCATTTTTATTAATAGTGATATCCGCTTTTACCAATGCATTTTCAGCTAGCTTACCTGTCAAGTTAGCATCCTTTGGTCTCAGGTCTATCAGCATCATGTGGTTATCGGTACCGCCAGATATTATCTTGTATCCGCGAGCTACCATCGCAGCGGCTAGTGCACTTGCATTGGCTATTACCTGCTTGCAGTACTCTTTATAACTAGGGTCCAAGGCTTCTTTGTAGGCCACAGCTTTAGCAGCGATTACATGTTCTAGTGGTCCACCTTGAGTACCCGGAAAGACTGCTCCATCTAATACAGCACTCATTTTTTTAACAGCTCCTTTTGGTGTTTTGAGTCCCCAGGGGTTGTCAAAATTTTTGCCCATCATTATCATTCCGCCACGTGGTCCGCGGAGTGTTTTGTGGGTGGTTGTAGTTACTATATGGCAATGCGGCAACGGATCGTTAAGCAAACCAGCAGCAATAAGCCCACTTGGGTGAGATATGTCTGCTAATAAAAGAGCTCCTACGCTATCTGCTATTGCTCTAAAACGACTGTAGTCCCAATCGCGAGAGTAAGATGACGCTCCGCAAATAATAAGCTTAGGTTTTACCTCTAGTGCTTTTGCCTCAACCTTATCCATGTCTATAAGGCCGGTTTCTTCTTCTACTCCGTAAAAAGCTGGTGTGTATAGTTTTCCAGAGAAATTTACGGTTGATCCATGCGTAAGGTGCCCACCGTGGGATAAGTCAAAACCGAGAATTTGGTCTCCAGCATTCAATACACCGAGCATTACTGCAGCATTGGCTTGTGCACCACTATGTGGCTGCACATTTACCCATGCAGCACCAAAGAGCTCTTTGGCTCTATCGATGGCAAGTTGCTCTACTTGGTCTACTATTTCACAACCGCCATAATAGCGTTTACCTGGCAAGCCTTCTGCGTACTTATTGGTAAATACACTGCCCA
>CAWVTO010000095.1:0-7811 GCA_963932895.1 uncultured bacterium | reverse complement strand
TTTTTTCATTTTGACTGATTTTTAATGATTATTTACTTCTATTATCTCCTTCGACCATAAAACGTGACACTATTTTTTTAAAAACACCTTAAACGTTGATATTGAGGCAACTAAATTGCATTGTGTAAAGTCTGCCTTAAGGACTTATTTCTGGGTTTCGTGAGATTGTTGAAATCATAACACTATACACGATAAGGAGGCAGAACGTTGCGAAGGGTAGTGGTTCCCATGGAGTCGATTACACCACTTATCTAACTCTTAGACTACTTCATAAATTTCTTGTAATAAACCTGACTACTGTTTGTCTCCTCCAATACAATGAAATAACTGCCTGAATTAAGTGACTAAATATTAATTGAGGTATTCGTCAAATTTCCCTTCATTACTATCTCACCCAAAGTATTGAAAATACGATACGAATCCATTTTCATACTTGAGTTAACAGTTATGCGATCTTTTGCTGGATTTGGGTAAATAGATAGTAGATTTTCCTTGACACCTTCAATGCCGACTTTATTGGTTACATCTACACCTGCACTGCTATCAACAAATTCCCATCGTCCATAGACAGTACCTGTAGAATATACTCTTTCCTTCCAATACAATTGATCTTCAATTAAACAGGCAACCCCTGCAGAGTCATTTGTTAGAAGTGCAGTAACATTCATTGTATCGGTAACGGCAACCCCCTGTAGCTGAAACAGAAACCCACTTTCATCAATTAAATTATCTTCAGCAATGGTATTACCTGATAGGTCTGAAATATTCCACTCAATAACATTTTCCGTTCTTGGCCAAGTTAAATAATGACCGGGATGATATAATTTAATATAACTGGTGTCAGATACATTAACTATTAAACCCATCATATCGCAACCTACCTGTGCTTGAGATGTTTGTGTTAATCCCAAAGCAAGAATACCTATCAATAACAGTTTTTTCATTCAACGAATGTACGAAAAGAAACAAAATTTCTACTAGTGGACTTTTTGAGACGGTTATCGAAACTTTAAGCTGGTGACTAGTCCATACTTATTTTTCGATTTTTTCTTTTTGTTAAAAAGAAAGTTTAAATAAACCCAATACACAACTAAGAACCAATGAACTGATCCAGAAGGAGGATATGCATCACTAAACCCTCATCACCGCGTTCTGGTGCATACTACAGGTTAAACAAAAGTACAAGGGGTAAAAGCCACGATTACTAGCTATTTGATAATGGCATACATTACCAAAGTGGGTATTATTGACTACTCTTTATTTTTCTCCTTCAGTGTCGTCGGGTAATCGACGGACCTTTCCCATTCCATCCTTATCTACAGGATCCGATAAATTAGCATAATTATTTGTCTCATTTTGTTTTCTATTGCCGTAGCTGATACTCCATACCATAAAGCCACAGTATGAACCAAAAAGTATAAACCCAACAATATACAATGCTATGTTCATGATCTTCTTCTTTGTCTAATGGCTATAGCGAACAATAAAATAGTACCTGGCCAATGTGCGGAGTATTGAGCATCTTCGCTATGACCCGCCAACCCTAATCCAACGGAATAAAGTAGACATATAAGTGCGATAATAATGGGGTACCATTTTGCTATAATATCTTTTGTTTGTGACATAATTTTTGCTGCTAATTTAACCATTAATTGTCTAATCGGAGCCATTGACTCCGATTTTATAATTTAGTATGCGAGACTTACGTCATACGTTCATCATATTTCGATAAAAACTTTGAAAACTATTTGCATGTTTAAAGTTTCCGACGTGTATTTGCACCCACCGTTGGAAGAATCAACTAAAATATTGGCAGGTGCCACCAACCTTTTTATGCGGATAGGCATAAAAAGCGTATCCATGGATGATATAGCTCGGGATATAGGCGTGAGCAAAAAAACCATTTACAAGCATTACAGTGACAAGAAAGACCTTGTACTAAAGGTAATAGAAGCAGACCACCAGCAAGAGATGCAAGAATGTGCGAGATGCTGCGATACCGGCAAAAATGCCGTGCAAAAAATGATTGACATCAGCCGGTATATTAGCAACCAACACAAAGACATTAACCCTACTGTCATCTACGATTTACAAAAATACTACCCCGAAGCGTGGAATAGAGTGCAACTGTATCAGACCGAATTCATTCAATGTTTTATCGGACAAAATATAGAAGAAGGCAAAAATGAAGTGCTCTACAGATCTGATCTGGATATATATACCACAGCTTTTATGTACGGTACTCTCATACGCGGTATGATGGAGCAACTTGCTTCTAAAGAAAACACCTACAATTTTAAAACGCTCCACCTGCAAATGGTGAGCTACCACCTATACGGTATATGCACTACTGCTGGCCGTACCTATCTAAAACAACATATTAACGAAATAACCAAAGAAGAATAATGAGACACCTATTTACCTGGGCACTAGCAGCCGTGGCTGTTTTTACATTTGCACAAAGCAGTACAGTCCTCTCCCTATCGCTCAATGAAGCTTTGGCACAAGCCAAAATCAACAATCAGACCTTGGCAAATGCACAGCTAGATATAGCCTATGCAGAAACACAAGTGAATGAGATAAAGGCACAAGGTCTTCCGCAAATAAATGGTAGTGCAGGATTCACCCATAACCTCGAAATAGCAACACAAGTACTGCCCGACTTTATAAGTCCATCAGTATACGGAGTTCTCTTCGAAGAAGGGCTAATACCTAACAAGGATTTTGCCATTGGAACATTCCCTGCTCAATTTGGTGTACCCTACTCCATGCAAGCAGGCGTTGGGGTAAATCAGTTGCTCTTTGATGGCACTTTTTTCTTAGGTCTAAAAGCCGCTTCTGAGTTTGTGAATGTGAGTAGACTAAGTGCATCTAAAAGTGAGGTAGATGTAAAAGAGGCTGTAACTAAGGCTTACTATATGGCTCTTATATCTGACCAGAACATAGGTCAGCTCAACAAGAGTTTAGAAAACATAAAAAGACTAAAAGACGAAACCCAAGCTATGTACAATGCCGGCTTTGCCGAAAAATTAGATGTAGATAGACTTGTCTTATCTGTTTCCAATCTAGCGATCAACATTAACCAGCTTCAAAACCAAGTCAAACTTGCCAAACAACTTCTGCTCAATAGCATAGGTCTAGATGTAAACCAACAAGTGGTGCTCACCTCTACTCTACCAGAAGAAGTAAATGCTCTTGATGACTTAGCAGCATCCTTCAACCCTGAAAATAGAATAGAAATTAAATTAATAGACCAACAACAAGCGTTAAACGAGCTCAATCTAAAACGCTACAAGGTAGGGTATTTACCGAGTGTGTTTGGCAATTTCAACTACGGTGGAAATACCTTTGCAGGTGATGGCAACTTTGGTGACCTTGGAAACGAGTGGTTTCCCATATCCTCTTACGGCGTATCACTCAATGTGCCCATTTTTGATGGTTTTTACAAAAAAGCCAAGAGCGATCAAGTCAAAATAGATATTCAAAAAACAGAGAATACGAAGAAGCAAGCTGTTTTGGGTATGAACCTGCAAGTAAGCCAAGCAAAGACAAACTACATGAACGCACTTAAAACCATTGAGCTCCAAAAGGAAAGCAGGGTTTTGGCAGAGCGTATTTATACTACCACGGCTATCAAATTCAAAGAAGGAATTGGCAGCAGTTTTGAGATGATTACCGCAGAAAGTGATCTGACTCGAGCTCGCACCAATTATCTGAATGCATTGTATGAACTAAATGTAGCCAAGATAGACCTTAACAAAGCACTCGGACTTTTATAATCCTATTACCCTAAAACAATTAAAATCAATACCATGAAAAATACAATCATAGCACTTTCTATCTTAGCTCTATTTGCAGCGTGTGGTGGAAAAAACGAAGGAGCTTTGGAAACAAAGAGAGCAGAACTAGACTCACTGCAATCTGAAATGACCACGTTAAAAGCTGCCATAGCAGAAGTGCAGGCAGAGATCATAAAACTGGACACCAATGCTCGTCCCAATGCAATAGCAGTAATGACGAAAACGGTAACCAAAGGTCAATTTAAAAACCCTTTTGACGTACAAGCTCTTGTGCAATCGGACAACAATGTGATGATATCTCCAGAGGTGCCAGGCAGACTTGTAAAGATATTCGTAAAAGAAGGACAACAAGTATCTCGCGGACAAGTAGTAGCAAGTATGGATGGCAGTACCGCTAATTCGCAAATTGCTGAATTAGAAGGTGCACTCAGTTTGGCAAAAACCAACTATGATAAATTGAAAAACCTATGGGACCAAAACATCGGAAGTGAGATGCAATACCTACAGGCTAAAAACCAGTACGAAAGTCTTCAAAATAGTATAACAACAGCAAGAACCCAAGCGGGAAAATACACCCTTAGGTCTCCTATATCTGGCACTGTAGACGCCATAATGTCTAACGAAGGTGAACTTGTAGGAAGTATGACAGGTGGGCCAGTAATGCGTATAGTAAACATGGCAGACATTAAGCTAAAAGCAAATGTATCTGAAGCATATGTAGGCAAGATTAAAAAAGGACAGCAAGTAAAAGTGTACTACCCTAGTCTAAAAATAACAACAATGGAAATCGTAA
Source organism: uncultured bacterium (assembly GCA_963932895.1). Classification (GTDB taxonomy): domain Bacteria; phylum Bacteroidota; class Bacteroidia; order NS11-12g; family UBA9320; genus UBA9320. The sequence continues at coordinate 3,218 of CAWVTO010000095.1, read as the reverse complement.
GTGCCGTTGGCAATGTGATAGATCTAAACAACAGAACATACAGTGTGTATGTAACACCTCGCAATAGCACAAAAGACCTCAAACCCAATATGCTGGCAATTATTACAGCATACGATTTCGAGGACAATGACGCCATCAGTGTTCCTACCAAACTGGTGAGAAACGATGGAAACAATGACTACATACTTACTGTGAAAATGAATGGTGAGAAAAAGACAGTAGAAAAAACAGCCGTTGTTATTGAACAAGAGTTTGCCTCTGAGACGATTATTAGTTCTGGTTTAGAATCTGGGCAAGAAATAATCACAGAAGGATACAATAGTGTAATAGAAGGAGACGAAGTAAAGATAGTTACCGAATAGCGATTGACATATGATGTAGGATAGAAGGCGTACGCCTTCTCCTAACAAGCTTCCTACACCAAACACCTATTACAATTAACAGAAAAAAAAATATGCTAGACAAAGCAACAGACATTATAAAACACTTTGGAATATCGGCATGGGCTGTGGCCAATCGTACCAGTGTGTACGTGATGATAGGGATCATCGTCATAATCGGACTCATTAGCTACACCAGTATGCCAAAAGAGAGTTTCCCGGAGATAAAACAACCTACCATCTTCGTAAATACTCCATACCCAGGCAACTCGCCTATAGACATAGAGAACCTTGTTTCTAGACCCATAGAGAAGCAGATCAATACCATTAGTGGCCTAAAAAAACTGACCTCTACGAGTATTCAAGATTTCTCTATCATAGTAGCAGAGTTTGAACTCGATAATCCTACCGCAGAAGTTCTGCAAGAAGTAAAAGACGCTGTAGATAGAGCTAAGGCAGACCTACCGAGTGACTTACCCGTAGACCCTAGTGTAACTGAGCTCAACTTTAGTGACATGCCAGTAATGAATGTCAATCTCTCTGGCGACTACAGTCAGGATAAGCTAAAAGAGTTCGCAGAAATGCTGCAGGATAAGTTCGAATCACTACCAGAAGTGAGTGCTGCAGATATATCAGGACTTACCGAGGAAGAAGTAGAAATTTCTGTAAACCGATTGAAGATGGAGTCTCTAGAGATTTCACTCAATGACGTGGAGAACGCTATACGGGGAGAGAACTTGACTATGTCTGGTGGAGATATTAAAAGTATAGAAGGTTCAGACATCACGCGAAGAAACGTCCGTATAGACGGAGAATTCAAAAACTACAGAGATTTACTCGATGTCATTATCAAGAATGAGTTTCAAAACATTGTATACCTAAGAGATATAGCAACCGTAAAATTTGGACAAAAAGAACCTACTTCGTTTGCTCGACTGAATCAGAATCCGGTAGTAGCAATAGACATCAAGAAAAAGAGTGGTGCTAACCTTATAAATGCAGCTGAAGGAATACAGAATATAGTAGCTAAGGCTAAGAAGTCTGGATTGCCAAAGGACTTAGAAGTTGTCATAACCAATGACCAAAGTAAGGACACCAAGAATATGGTAAGTAACCTAGAGAACAGTATCATTATGGGTGTTATACTCGTAGTTATAGTGCTCGTATTCTTCTTAGGTTTGCGTAACTCACTCTTCGTGGGTATCGCCATTCCTCTCTCTATGCTTATGGGTATTGCTATCCTAAATTTTGGTGGCAATACGCTCAATATGATGGTACTTTTCTCCCTTATACTCGCACTGGGTATGCTGGTAGATAATGGTATAGTAGTGGTAGAGAACATCTATAGACTCCGAGGCGAAGGTAAAAGCCCAGCTGATGCATCTAATGAAGGTGTAGGCGAGGTAGCTACAGCCATTATAGCTTCTACGGCAACTACTATAGCGGCCTTTGTTCCACTATTGTTCTGGAAAGATCTCATAGGAGAATTTATGAAATTCTTACCTATCACCCTTATCATAGTACTTTCATCTTCCCTATTCGTAGCATTGCTTGTAAACCCTGTACTTGCTGCAGACTGGATGAAGGTAGGTAAGACTGAGAAATCTAAAAGCAAGAATTTTTGGATAGGTATAGCCATAGCTATAGTGGTAGGTATATTATTATTACTGCTAGAAGAGTACGCACTTGTAGGTGGACTATTTATCACAGGAGTCATATTCTCCTTACTCAATAGATTTATATTCACTCCAGGCGGAAACTATTTTATGGCTCATATAATGCCCCGTTTAGAAAACGGATACGCCACAGTTGCACGTTATGCACTCAAAGGGTTTCGACCCATATTTTTCTTTTTGGCTACACTAGCCCTTATGGTCGGTTCCATTATGTTCTTTGCCAATAGCGGTGCACCTATTGTCTTCTTTCCAGAAGGAGAGCCTAAGTATGTGAATGTATACATAGAGGCACCACTGGGTACAGACATAGTCAAGACCAATGAGATTACCAAAAAACTAGAAAAAAGAATAACAAAAGCCATAGAGCCACATCAAGAAGTGGTAGAAGCAGTACTTGCTCAAGTAGGAGAAAAAACTGCAGATCCTAATGCAGGTGTACAGAGCGGTTCGTCTCCTAACAAGGGGCGTATCACCGTATCCTTCTTAGAGTATCAGAAACGAGTATTCCTCACAGAGATCAGTACCGTAGATATCATGGCAGAGATAAAAGATGCCTGTAGAGATTTTCCAGAAGCAGAAATCACCTTTGCCAAGGATGCCGTAGGACCGCCCGTAGGTAAGCCTATCAATGTAGAGGTAAAAGGGGAAGACTACCTTACACTCATAGAAGAGGTAGAAAAAATCAAAAAGAAGATGGAAGATGCTAATGTACCAATGGTAGATCAGCTTAAAACAGATTTAGAATTGGGTAAGCCTATGCTCGAAATCACTATAGATAGAGAAGCAGCACGTAGATTTGGATTGAGTACTATGCAGATAGCCAGCACATTGCGTACAGCATTGCTGGGTAAGGAGATCACCAAGTACAAAGATGGTGAAGAAGACTACGAGGTTCAGCTTCGTTTTCAAGAAGACTATAGGTACAACCTGGAGAACCTGCTCAACACCGTGATTACCTTCCGTAATATGGCCACTGGCAAAATCTCACAAGTACCCATATCTGCAGTCACCAGTATAGATTATAACTCTACCTACGGTACTGTGAAGCGTAGAGACCTGGATAGGGTAATAACAATATTCTCAGAAGTAGAAGCAGGTGGCAATGCCAATGCAATCGTTGCTAAGTTTAAGGAGCTACTATCTGATCATGAGATGAAAGAAG
>CAWVTO010000094.1:0-7858 GCA_963932895.1 uncultured bacterium | reverse complement strand
TAGCACCTGCTCCAGCAAGTGATGCTGCAGTACCTTTTCCTACGTCTCCGTATCCTGCTACTACTGCTACTTTACCAGCTATCATTACGTCTGTAGCTCTTCTTATCGCATCTACTGCAGATTCCTTACATCCGTATTTGTTGTCAAATTTAGATTTAGTAACAGAATCATTAATGTTGATAGCAGGAAGGGGTAATGTACCCGCCTTCATTCTATCATATAGTCTTAGTACACCTGTAGTTGTCTCCTCAGAGATTCCTTTGATGTCTCCTACTAACTCAGGGTATCTGTCTAACACCATGTTAGTCAAATCTCCTCCATCATCTAATATCATATTGAGTGCTTTACCACCTTCGAAACCTTTAAGGGTTTGCTCTATACACCAGTCAAACTCTTCTTCGTTCATTCCTTTCCAAGCATATACAGATGTACCTGCAGCAGCAATAGCAGCAGCAGCTTGATCTTGCGTAGAAAATATGTTACAGCTACTCCAAGTCACTTCAGCTCCTAAAGCTTGTAACGTTTCTATAAGCACAGCAGTTTGAATAGTCATGTGAAGACATCCTGCGATACGAGCACCAGCAAGTGGTTTGCTATCGCCAAATTCTTCTCTTAAGGACATTAGTCCAGGCATCTCTGCCTCTGCAATGTTGATCTCTTTTCTTCCCCAGTCTGCTAGAGAAATGTCTTTTACTTTGTAGTTACTCATTGATTGTGTTGTCATTACTTTTAATTAACGGTGCAAATTTAATACTTCTTAAACAAACCAATCATCCAGTTTGTTGCATATTTGCAATAAATAATAAATAATACTATGTATCCAGAAGAATTAGTTGCTCCAATGCGAGCAGATTTAACAAATAATGGTTTTACCGAGCTTAGAGACGCTGAGCAAGTAAACACTGCTTTGGCTAGTGCTGACGGCACTTCTTTACTTGTCGTAAATAGCGTATGTGGATGTGCAGCTGGCACTTGCAGACCAGGTGCAGTAGCTTCTCTTGGAGGAGACAAAAAGCCACAAAATCTATATACTGTGTTTGCCGGAGTAGATGCCGATGCTGTAGCAGCTGCTAGAGAGCACCTATTGCCTTACCCTCCAAGCAGCCCAAGTATTGGGGTATTCAAAGATGGCGAGTTAGTACATTTTGTAGAGCGTCACCATATAGAAGGACGTAGTGCAGAGATGATTTCGAGTCACTTACAAGAAGTATACAAGGAGTATTGCTAGTCTCTTTATAGCGTTTAGTATCATTACGCTAACAATGAATTTAAAGCACTGCCGCGAGGCGGTGCTTTTTTTGTGGCGTCTTGAAAGAGCAGAAACGCTAACCTTCCCAAGGAATAAAACTACTTATATGCCTAGCCGCCACAACACTTGCTGACGAATTCACGGTAAGACATACTAGCTAATTACATTAAATCAACAAACCAATCTGGAACAATAAGAATGTGAGAATCCATTTCATAGCACCTATCTTACTAAAAAATCCCAACCACTTGCGTGATTGGGATTTGTACTATTTTTTTTCGTCACCCAGCATATTTGCCGAGGACTAAACTGCTAAGGTGCTCCAACTCTGTGCATTGCACAACGGAAACCTAACGTAGATGTAGACTGCTGCTCATCTAAGAAACGACGTGTTCCTGGAGAAGCCCAATAGATACGGTCATTCCAAGATCCCCCTTTGAATACACGAGCTTGGTTGTCTACTAGCGTACTTACAGAGTACTCATATCCTTGCTCACCGTCCATGTATAACTCTTCATCTAAGTAGCCCATATTATCAGCCCTCTTATAATTTCTACGTCCTACATTTTCTTCTTCTGTTACGTCTACATACATAACTCTTCCTAGACTATCTTTTAAATCTACTATACCGTCTTGGTCTAAACTCACTTTATCAAATACGTTACCACGGAAAGAATTGAAATCACTCATATCTTCCAATGACAATGGACGATAAACATCCATAACCCACTCAGACACGTTTCCACTCATATTGTAGAGACCAGCATCATTTGGCCAGTAAGAAGCAACAGGAGCTGTGATAAGTGCACCATCGTTCAGACGATTTGCGATACCACCTTGGTCACCTTTTCCTCTTTTTATGTTACCATATATAAGGCCTCTGTCTTGTTCTTTACCTCCACTGTATCTAACAGTCAGGCCTTCCCAAGAATAAATTTTCTTATTGTTTACGTTTTCGTAAGTAGATGCACCAATGTTTGCAACAGCAGCGTATTCCCACTCAGCCTCCGTTGGTAGTCTGTACTTCGGCAACATTATACCGTCTTCCATTCTTACTTGGCGAACACCACCTTTTTTTACCTTGTAATCCTTCATTTGATGCTTACCTAGTGTGAGTCCATCAGACTGTCCTACGTAGTAAGCCTGCGTATTGAAGTTAGCCTCATTTATTTGATCTGGATCTGGTTCCAAGATACCTTCTCTGATAAGAATCATCTCGTTCACACGATCACTTCTCCAAGCTGCATATGCAGTAGCTTGTTGCCAATTTACACCTACTACAGGGTAATCTTGATAAGCTGGGTGGCGGTAGTAATGATCTACATAAGGCTCGTTGTAAGCCAATCTAGATCTCCATGCATTCGTATCGGGTAAAGCATTTACGCCCACCTCAGGGTAATCTAGATAAACTCTTTTCAACCAATACACATATTCACGGTAATGGCTATTTGTTACTTCTGTTTGATCCATGTAAAAAGAGGGAACAGAAATTTTTCTTTCTATATTGTTGTGCTCATAAGTAACATCTTGCTCGGATGAACCCATGGTAAACGCACCTCCATGAACAAGGACAAGACCAGGTCCTGTTTCTTGTCCGGCATATTCGTGCTTTTCAAAACCTCCCCACTTGGAATCGTTGTAACCCCATCCTGTGCTAGAAGACTTTTCCTTCTTGCAGGCCACTGTGGTCATTAGAGCCATAGTAAGCAAGCCTATCGTGAATTTATTAAACCTCATAATATTTTTAAAACCTTAAGTAATTAACTGTAATCGAGTTGATAATATTGTGCAATGATACATTTTTCAAAGCTCAATTAAAAATCTGGGCAAGAGATCTTGCGGTACTTTCTGCTTGGCCTTTTAGCACACCATTCTATGCCGGCAGATATTTCATGACTTACTGGTGCTGCAGATCTTGCATCTGAAACCGTTAAATCAAAACTATATCCAAATTTAAATTTGTCTTTTCTAAATCCAACAAGTGCTATCAAAGCATCTGAGTTGGCAAAATCACCAAATGTCTGTCTAAACCATAGACCTGTAACCAATGGCCCTTTGTTATAGTAAAAACCAATATTCATTTGAGTGAATTGATTTTGTAGCATGAATAATACGTTTGGCGAAATGGTACTTTCAGGATTTCTACGACCATCTAATGGTATCACAACACCACTATGCACGGTATATCTACGTGGTATTATTGCATCTGGGTCTGAGAAAAATGATTGAACTGGCTCGATAAGATTGTGCACAGCTATACCCGCATAAAATCTTTCTGAGTATCCTAGAACTCCTGCAGCAAAGTTTGCATAATTAACTGGGTCTCTTACAAATGGTTCACTTGTTGGATTAACAAAACCTGCACTTGGATCGATCTGATCTTCGAAACGAAGACGTGCCCAGTCTATACTGCGTTGACCATATTGTCCTTCAATACCAAAACGCATGGTAAATTTTTTGGTCACTGGTAATTGGAATGCATATCCAGCAGACACGCTTTGACTACGAAGCAGACCTTCTCCAGCTCTATCGTCTAATATCATTAATGAGACACCTCCACCTATTTTGTCAAAGTGCTGGTCATAACTAGCACTTGTTGTGATAAAAGTACCTGGAAGAGATGGCCATTGGTTTCTATAGTTTAACACTACTCTACCTCCTCCACCGCACGTTCCAGTACCAGCCATTGCTGGGTTTGTGTATATTGGGGCAGCGTAGAATTGTGTAAATTCAGGATCTTGAGCCTGCACGTGGAACGACGCTATCACACTCATCATTAAAAAAATAGTAGTTTTTATCTTTCTCATCTCACTTCTCGTCTCTTCTCGTCTATAATCAACAAATATAGAACATTTATTACTATACGGCGTTAAAATATAATTATTGTGTCACTTTTGAATTTATGTCTGTAATGCACAATAAAATCAGACGTAATATTGTTAGAGATTTAACCGAATAAGAATAATTAAGATAGCATGGCCTTTAAATCAAAGATACTTTTTTTACTCATTGCCGTTTCTTTTGGCTTTAATCAAAAGACCGCAGCCCAGTCAGATAAAATTATTTTGTCTTGGGAGGTTGCCAAAAACACAGTTCAAAATACTGAGCTTGAAATAAGGCAAATTGTATCTCCATATATGTGCAAAGAGTGCTTTGCTGAAAACACAAAAGACTATGCATTCAACATTCCTTATCTTTCTACCAAAATAGACCTTAGTACACAACAGGTTGTTTCTGCCCAAATAAAAAACACTATTAGCACCGTATCTGCTGGCAATAGACTTCATGATTATCTTAAAAACGAGTATTCTATAGAACAGGTAACTACTACAGAAAATGGAGTTCCGTACCTAAGGATAATACTTACTCCCATTCGCAACAACGGGAATAATACGGAATATCTTACCTCTTTTGAATGGGACATAAAAACTATTCCAAATACTACCTCAAGATTTCAGAACCGCAAGACAAAGAGAGATCAAACCTATGAATCGGTATTGGCTAGTGGTGATTTTTACAAAATACGCATAGCACAAGATGGAGTATACAAGATAGATGCAAGTTTCATACGTGCAATAGGTGGCAACCCAAGTACCATGTCTATGTCTGACTTTAGAATATATGGTAATGGCGGCACTATGCTCCCAGAACCGATGAAAGAGGAAAGAGCTGAAGACCTCCAAGAAAATGCTATAAGAGCTATAGACAATAATAACAATAATAAGATGGATGGAGACGACTACTTTTTGTGGTACGCATCTGGTCCCAATAGGCTGTTTTATCAAGTAAGTTCTGCTAGCTACGCTGCTGAAGGACACGATTTCGATGTGGCATCATACTATTACCTCAACTGGGACAAGGGTCCAGGCAAGCGAATAACCAATAAATCTAGTGGACAAAGTATAGCAGCGAGTAATACCATTACGGGGTATGATCATCTTATCTACCACGAGGAAAATGCAGAGAACCACATAAAGTCTGGGAGAAAATGGTGGGGAGACAAGATGCAAATCAACACAACAAAAACCTTTGATTACACTGTTCCTGGAGTAGAGCCCGGAAAGAAACTATTCTTAAATACGGTAACTATGGCTCGCTCTCTGAATGGTTTTAATAGCAGTATGCGTATCGCTATAAATGATAGTAATGCCGCCGTTGTAGGATACAATACTGTAAAAGGGGATTACGATGCTACATTCGGATCAAATGATATCACTACTGTAAGAAGCCGCATTACTTCTGGCAATAGCATTAGCCTAAATTACAACTACCAAAAGACCCTAAACGAAGCAGCTGCATGGATCGACTACTTTGTACTCTCTGTACCACGAAGACTCGGCACATTTGAATCACAACAAATAATTAGGACTAGAACTAATGGGCTTGGAGGAAACATAAAATACAGTTTAGCCCCTTACAACGAAGGCTATGAAATTTGGGGTATTAGCACCCAAAACGTACCTAGTATACAAACTACGTATACAGACGGATCTGGAGTCGCTTTTACTGCTGAGAATGTAGTTGCCTCCTCTCCACCTGAGTTTATACTTTTTCAACCTGCGAATTGCGGAACACCCGAATATATGGAGAAGGTTGCAAATCAGAACTTACACGACACCAAAAACATAGACTACCTTATAGTTACGCGAGCAGACCTATTGGAACAAGCAAATAGACTAGCGGATTTTCATAGAGACAATGGTCTATTTGTATCGGTATTCACAGCCAAACAAATTTATAATGAATTCTCTAGTGGCACTCAAGATGTAACTGGAATAAGAGATTTTGCAAAGTTAATATATGATCGTGGCTACCTGCCAGATGCAGAGCGTACATTAAAATATATACTCCTATTTGGAGATGCCAGTTATGACTACAAAGATCTAGAAGCAAACAATTCAAATGTAGTGCCTACCTATCAGAGCTTCGAGAGCAACTTTCCTCCTTCTTCCTATTGCTCAGATGATTACTACGCCATCTTAGATGATAACGAAGGTCTTTGGGGTTTAAACTCTAGGGATGAGGTCTTGGACTTAGGTGTAGGTAGACTCCCTGCTAGTAATAGTGGTGAGGCTAAAATGTTAGTAGACAAAATTTTACACTACAATAGTGCTGCTAGCAGAGGGAAATGGATACAAACCATTACTTTTTTGGCAGATGATGAAAACCAGAATCAACACTTAGAGCCTTCTGAAAGCATGGCTAACTCTATTAAGTTTGAAAGTCCTGAGTACAACATAAAAAAAATATGGATGGATGCTTATGAGCAAGTTTCTTTTGGTAGTGGAAACAAATATCCTCAAGTAAACGAAGAGGTGACCAAGATGATAAGTAATCAAGGTACACTCATATTTAACTATGTAGGCCATGGTGGCGAAAACGGAATGGCTCACGAGCGTGTAGTCACCCGGCCAGAGATAATGGCTTGGGACAATTATGACAAGCTGTCTTTCTATATAACCGCAAGTTGCGAGCTGGCAAAAATTGATAACCTAGAGATTGAGTCTCCAGGGGAACTAATGCTTCTGGATCCTAATGGAGGAGCGGTGGGAATGCTTGCGACTACTCGTGTAGTATACATAGGCCAAAACACCCAATTAAATACCCAGCTGGTAAATGGAAATCTACTGCGTGCTCAAAATGGTAAATTACCAACACTAGGAGATGCTTACAAAGCGATGCGAAATGCCGATGATAGAGAAAGCACCAACAAGCGATGTTTTATACTACTGGCAGATCCTGCAATGCGTCTATTATATCCAGAACATAAAGTTGTCACTTCTACAATAAACAATGTACCCGTAGGACTATTCACAGATACAAATAGTAACTCACACGATACGCTTAATGCGTTAGAACTTATTACGATAGAAGGAGAGATTCGGGACAAATCAAATCAAGTAGTTACTGATTTTAATGGAGAAGTCTTCCCCACTTTTTATGATAAGCCATCAACGTATAAAACATTTGGCAATGATCCAGACAGTTACCCAATTGAGTTTCAAGAACAAAACAGAATCATATATAAAGGGACAGTAAGTGCTGTCAATGGTAAATTTAAATTCCAGTTTGTAGTACCAAAGGATATTGCCTACAATATAGGATATGGCAAACTATCGTATTACGCAGCAGATGGACTAGAACACGCTGGAGGCACAGAACTCAATTATCTCATAGGTGGCACATCTGACAGTAGCCTTGTAGATAATAAGTTTGACGAACTGGAACTATTCCTTGACGATGAGTCTTGGGTATTTGGAGGAGCAACATCTTTCACTCCACTCCTACTAGCTCAACTGAGCGATAGTAATGGTATAAATACTATAGGCAGTGGAATAGGCCGAGAAATGATAGCCATACTGGATAAAGGTACAGATGCTGAAAAGACCATCATACTTAATGACTACTACAAACCTGACCTAAATAGTTATCAAGCAGGTAGAATAGAATATCCTTTTGAAGAATTGCCTGTAGGAAGACACACAATAAGCCTGAAAGTATGGGATGTCTATAATAACTCTGCAGAAGCATATACAGAATTTGAAGTAGCTGACGGTGAAGGTATACGTGTAGATAATCTACTTAATTACCCGAATCCTTTTACTTCCT
>CAWVTO010000093.1:0-7953 GCA_963932895.1 uncultured bacterium | reverse complement strand
CAGTCGGTTTTGACCGTTTAGCTAGAGTACTTATTACAAACGGTAAGGCATTAGTATCTAAGCAGTCGTTCTAGCCATCTGGAAGTTGTTCTAAGGTCTTAAACCTTCTCTGTGAGTGTAAACACGTTATTAGTTTACAGGGCAATGATCCAAAATTTCAATAGGCAATTCAGCCTAAAATAATTCTACTTTCATTTCTTGTCCCATTAAGTGTAAGCTACTGTCTTTCAGTTTCTTTATTCGTTTGTAAACGTTTGCAATTGCTTATAAGCGTAAGTAAGTGCTTAATTATCGGTTGGTGCTTGTTGGCTGCATTCTATTTGCAGTGTTGTTTTGAAAGAGTCGTATGATTTGGACAAACAACGCAAATAACACAAAGTAATAATCGCTGGTTTCGGCTGGCACAAGAGACATTTTTTTTAACAAACACAATTTAACAAACGCAAATTATTATGAACGCATTAAGAAACAAAGTACAACTGATCGGAAACCTAGGAATGAACCCAGAAGTAAAAAAACTAGAAGGGGGAAGCAGCGTAGCCAAGTTTACGATGGCTACCAACGAAAGCTACGTAAACAAGAAAGGCGAGCGAGTAGAAGACACACAATGGCACAACATCGTAGCCTGGGGCAAGACCGCAGAGCTCATGGGAGATCTCCTGGCCAAAGGCAAAGAAGTAATGGTAGAGGGAAAACTAACTACCCGTAGCTGGGATGACAAGGATGGCAACAAACGGTACATTACAGAAATAATCGCCAATGAATTTTTACTCCTCACGAGAGAAGGAAAAAAGCAAGAGGGTGACCTTCCCTTTTAGCGATTTTTCCCTTTGGTAAAACGCATTCGTCCATTGGTATATGGTGGGTAATGTTTTTCACCTGAGCACGTATTAACTATTAACGAATAGAGTTTTCATATATTTTTTTTAGTTAAACAGAAGGGCTACTTCGCATTGCGGAGTAGCCCTTTGTAGTTGGCGTATGTACTATACAGGTGTGTACTTACTTTAGTATCTGTGCAGTATGCTCTTTGGTTTTTACTTTTTCTATCACATCGAGTACCAGACCTTTTTCATCTATAACAAAGGTAGTACGGGCAACACCCATATACTGGCGGCCATACATACTTTTCTCTACCCATACGCCATAGGCTTGTATGGTTTCTTTCTCGGTATCTGCCAATAGGTCAAAAGTGAGTTTGTACTTATCTATGAACTTGATGTGCTGCTTTTCTGTATCTGGGCTTACCCCTAAGACAGCATATCCTTGCTTTTGGAGTGCCCTATGGTTTTCGGTAAGATTGCAGGCTTGTGCAGTGCATCCTGGGGTGTCGTCCTTCGGGTAAAAATAGAGTACCAGTTTCTTGCCTGCAAAATCGGCTAACGATACTGTTTTTCCTTTTTGATTCACTCCGCTAAAAGCAGGTGCTTTTTCTCCTATTTGTGGTATTGACATACCTACAAAACAACGGAAAAAGAAATTAGGTTTGGGGTAACAGGGAATATTAATTTTAACCCAAACTATACCGCTTCGCGGCAAATGATAAACTCAGATACTCCTTCACAGTTACGGTATGCAACTTACCCGAAAGCCTCTCAAGAGGTGATTTTAAGCGGCTCTCTCGTATTCGTTGGAGAATACTGGACTCAGAGAAGGACAATGCTTAAAGAGCACAGCACGCAAGCTGTTATAGATCCTTTGGTCTATAAGAAATTCCTGTACAACTAAAAAGAGATGTTCTAGTTACTCCTCGTATCCATCTGCTATCCATTTTTCAATAGAAGCAATTTTGTCGTCGGCTAATTTAGCTCCGTTTTTCGGCATGGGAGAAAAGCCGCTTTCGTGCTGTATGGCACCGATTAGTCTACCGCCTTCGCCATAGGCTTTGGCATCCATATACGTCGCTAGGCTACCTACTCCAGATCCCACATTGTGGCATCCCACAAAGGCACAGCTTCCGTCAAAAATAGGCTTTACGTCAGTGGTGTAAGAAGCCTTAGTAGCAGTGGTGTCAGTAGTGTCTACTACGATTGGGTCTACAGGTGCCGGGTCTGTATCGTCACTGCAAGAAGTAAATATGATGGCTATGCTCATTATTAGAGCTACAGAGAATAGTTTGATGTGTTTCATTGGTATATGTTGATTTTATGTTCGTGTAAAAATACGTATTTTTTCGTAAATGCCACTATAGAAGCATGTTACGCTTGTATTCGCTGCGGTTTTTTTTATGGTCTATGGCGATCAGTTTGAATTCGTATTTCCCTGCTTTTATCCATGCCGGAATCTCACCCCAGACTGTGTTGGTCTTTGGTTCGTACTCGGCCAGTATCCATTTGTCGTCTATAGAGCAGATGATTTGGTCTATACCGCTCAGGTTTTCGGTTACCCTAAATTTAAAACGTCTGCCAAATTTCTTTACCGTAATCTTGGGAGATTCATCGTCAAAAGAGATAGCGTATTCTCCCAATGAGCGAGTTTTAAAACGGAGTTTATTCCCGTTCAAAGTGCCTCCCTCATAGTAGGTACGTTGGCCATTAAAACTTACTGCACAAAGCTTTTCGCCATAGCTCAACCATTTTGCTGGTACGGTATAGTCTACATTGATATAGGTATGTAGCGGCGTGTACCCGTAGTGCATTTGCAGTGTTTTACTAAGCACGTTTGGCTTAGCTTTACCTATACCCAGTGTGAAATCAAAGGGGTGGTATACCGCTTTTTTAGGAACAGAAATAGCCCACTCATAAAAGGAGAAAGAGGTATTGCCCGTTACACGGTGCTTTTCTTCATAGGTGGGTAAAGCCGCACGGAGCTGCTTGCCCGCTGTATCTCCTACCACGGTCCAGGTAGCTGAGTCTGTAAGTCCCGCATAGTCTTGTATGTATAGTTTCATTCGTACACTATCGCCGTGCTGTATGCGTATCTCACCCTTTTGGCGTTGGCGGTAGTAGGGCAGTGGGTTATAGCTTTCTTTGAATAAGCGGAAGTACGTTTTCTTTTCCTTCCATTTCAAGTAAGGGTCCGTGTGGGTATAGATATACCTTCCTTGGTCAAAATTAAATTTCTCTATCTGATACGCATAGAGAAGTTGGTCGTTGGCTGTAAGCCAACAGTAGTTAATGCCCAATACATTTTTACGATCGGTGAAATAGTCGTCTGTAAATAGACCGAAACTGTAAGCCCCTGGTTGTAGATTTAGTGTCTTTGTGTTTTTCACGTAGTCACTCCACTTGCTGAATGTGGTATACGGATATGTTCCCGTACTGTACAGACTCTCTTTGTCTTTTCGGTGTATACTGATGCGTTTTATTTCCGGTTTCAGGTTGTCCGTCACCTTCAGGCCGTGTAAGAGCGGATTGGTGCTTTGTCCTTTTGGGTTGCGTATTTCAAAGTGCAAATGTGGTCCACCACTACCACCGGTATTGCCGCTTCTAGCAAAGTTTTGACCCTTGGTTACCTGTAGTTCGCCACGCTTAGGAAAGAGTTCTATTTCAAATGTGCGTTGCTTGTACTGTGCGTCTTTCACATAGTTGGCCAGTGCACCGGTAAACTTTTGTAGGTGTCCATATACGGTAGTAAATCCATTGGGATGGCGTATGTATATCGCTCTGCCGTATCCGCCAGTACTTATTTTTATGCGTTCCACGTATCCATCTGCTGCCGCCAGTACTTTCCAGCCTTGGCGGCCTCCAGTGCGTATGTCTAGCCCTGCGTGAAAGTGATTTCCTCTCAACTCACAAAACGTACCCGATACGTAAATAGCACTATCAAAGGGATTACGAAAATAGGATTGGTTGTATGGGTTGGTATTCCGTTTGAAAACATACGCCGAGGCAGGAGCCTTGCTATCCTCAGATGGAATAGCTTTTCGGGTATCGTTATCGCGTTCTTTCCGTTCTATTTCAGCAGCATCTGCGGCCATTTCAGTTTTTTCTTCTGTGGCTGAATCAGTGGCTTGTTTGCAGGTAGCAAACAGGAACAGAGCTCCTGCTAAAAACAGGAAGTATAGGGTTGTGCTTTTTGTCACGCTTGGTTTAATATCAATGTGCTAAGGTGCAAAGGTAAGGAGTGGAGTATACTCACTTTTCAAGATGTTCACAGAGAATTCATTTTTCGCAAAAAATTAGGACGTATTTGGTAGTTCAAAACTATTGGCTAACTTTAGAATAAGGCGTACAGATAATAATATTATCAATTAAATGATAATTATTGTATCTAAATGAAGCCTGTAGATCAACAGTAATGTTATACATATAAAAATATCATCATGAAAAGACCAACTTTTTATATTCAAGAAAGCAAAGCTCAGTTTCTCCTCAAGATGCAAGATGAGAATGAACTGCTATTGCTCTCAAGCAAAACATTCAATACCGCTTTAGAGTGCGAAAAATTTGTAGATATTCTACGCGTACACATGCGTTTTCAGACGAATTTTTCACGGAGCAAAAATAGGGCGGGGCAATACGGGTTTGAAGTACGCACATGTTGGGATGATCTGATAGCCAAAAGTGCTTGGTTCAATACACGGCAAGATAGAGAAGCAGCTATGCAAGCAGCATATGATGCCAATACACATGCCGTATTTCTACATACAGATATGCACAAAATGATTCCGTCTGTGGGTAGCAGTCTCCAAGAAGTAGCCTAAGAATAGCGAGGAGTCTGCTCGCTTTGTTATATCCAAAGATGTTGGCTGCAGTTGTGCTGCTGTACGGCAAATTTGCTGCCTGTTTGTTGCAGGACGTAGAGACATAAATTGTTGTGCTTAAATTCATCCATACGCTGCAACGGAGCATCTGTGAGTAGGCACAAGAAGCTTCGCAAAGCTCTTCCGTGCATGCAGATTAATATGACCTCCTCGTCTGTGTTGGCCATTATTTTTTCTAAACCTTTCATTTGTCTACGCTGTAGCTCATTCGGAGTTTCTCCATTTTCTACACTGCGGTCCAATAAGCCTGATTTCCAGTCTTCCGTCATAGCCATATACGCTTTTCTGCTATCGGGTGTGCTTTTTAATCCTTCAAATATTCCCCAGTTAATTTCATTAAATTCTGGGATTATTTTAATTTCCTGGCCATTTTTTACAAAATTAGCCACGCTTTGCTGTGTGCGTTTTAACTCGCTGGTATAGATTTGGTCAAAACGAATGTGATGGTACGCTTTATGAAACTGTTCTGCTTGTCTCTTTCCCGTCTCATTGAGGTCGCTATCTATACCGCCTCCTTGTATAATTCCGCGTTTATTGTACTCGGTTTCTCCGTGCCTAATGATATAAATGGTTTTCTTTGTACTCACGTTAATTTTAGAATAAAGCAATACTCATTTTGATACCCTACAAAGCTATAAACATATCTCAATTAAATGAACTTGGGAAGAATACTATGTCCGAACATTTGGACATGGAGGTCACTGCCTTTGGCGAAGATTTTGTAACCATGCGTATGCCTGTCAATAGTCATGTGCATCAACCGCTTGGCATGCTTCACGGTGGAGCAGTAGCTGCATTAGCAGAGAATGTAGCCAGTCTTGCGGGCAATTTAGTGGTAAACGGAGAGGGTAAAGCGTGTTTGGGTTTGTCGCTCAACACCAATCATCTGAAAAGTGCACGCGATGGATACGTACATGCCACCGCTCGGCCCATACATTTGGGTAGAAGTACCCAGGTGTGGGAGGTAGAAACACGAAATGATGATGAGGTTTTGATTAATGTATGTCGAATGACCCTAGCGGTAGTAGATAGAAAGTAATGGATATAGAAAATTTAGGTGCCTTGGTATATCTCCCTGGGGAGAAAAAAATAGAGAAGTACGATGCCGACTGTATGGAAGCATTTGAAAATATAGACGACTATTGGATGAAACGAGAGGGGTTGGTATTCTATCCGTTTGATAGAAGTAAACAAGCTTTTTTCTTTGGCAAGAAACCAGTAGAAAATACGGTTAATGAGTTTGATTTGTCTCCCAATGAGTCGCTTTCTCAGATAGAGTATGAGACGAGTGTGTACATGGCCTGTGCCACAATGGAAGACGGTGGTTTGGATAAAGTGGTCCTTGCTCGCAATGAGATTTTAGAAGGAGACTATAACTCGCAGACAGCGTTTCAAAATGCCGTAAAAAAATATCCAGATAGCTACGGATACTATGTCAATATTGGTCCAGAGCAATGGGTAGGAGCGTCTCCCGAGTTGCTCTTACACTACGAAGATGGTGTGGTATATACCGTAGCCTTGGCCGGCACAAAGTCATTGGACGAACAGTTTACCGAGAAAGAGGAAGAAGAGCAAGCTATGGTGTGCGATTTTATTGAAGAAAAATTGAGCACTGTTGGTTTGATTGGCTTTACAAAATCAGAAACAGATGAGACTAAATTCAATACCATAAAGCATCTAAAGACCAGTTATACCGCCACGGGTACGCAAGAGCAAGCTCTAGAATTACTCAAACACCTGCAGCCTACCAGTGCAGTCTGCGGTTTGCCTAGAGACAAAAGTTTTGCGTTCATTCAAGAATTTGAGACCATGAATAGAAGCTTCTACTCGGGAGTAACTGGAGTACTTAGAAAAGAAAGTGCTACTTTTTTTGTCAATCTTCGGTGCATGCGTTTTTATGGAAACAAGGTAGAACTTTTTGCCGGTGCAGGAATAACCAAAGACTCTAATCCGGCCAGCGAGTGGGAAGAGACTGAGAAGAAAATTGCAACCATAAAGGAGTTGTTGTCTTAGCTCTCCAATGCCTTTGCCAGCATTTCTTCGTATTCGTCGTTGGGGATCTCTTTGGCCCCAAACTGTGTAAGATGATCGTTTATATACTGGGTGTCTAAGAGCTGAAAGTCATTGTCTTTCAGGAATTGTACAAGAAATATTAATGCAATCTTGCTGGCATCCGTCTCACGGTGAAACATACTTTCGCCAAAAAATGCTTTGCCAATAACCACTCCATACAAGCCACCTACCAGTTTGCCTTCTCGCCACGTTTCGAAACTGAAGCCGTAACCCATTGCATGCAATTTGCAGTAAGATTTGATGATGTCTTCGCTTATCCACGTATCTTCTCGCTCCGTACAGGCACGCATTGTGCCTTCAAAATCGCCATTTATTCGCAGATCAAAGTGGTGCTTATTAAAGAGTCTTCGTAGGTTTTTAGAGACGTGAAATTCACCCAATGGAATGATTCCTCTCATGTCTGGTTTGAACCAAAATATCTCATTATTGTCCTCTGGTACAGCCATAGGAAAGTAGCCTTGTGAATAGGCATATAGCAGTTCGGTTGATTCTAGCATTCTGTTAACTTTGCAAAAGAAAACGGATTTCAATGAAAATCATCTGTATAGGAAGAAATTATGTAGACCATGCCAAAGAACTTGGCAATGAAGTGCCTACAGAGCCCGTTATTTTTATGAAACCAGATTCGGCTGTGTTTCGGCAGCGAGATGCGTTTTACATCCCAGATTGGACCAACGATGTGCATTACGAAGCAGAGATAGTCGTACGTATTCATAAACTTGGAAAAAATATTGAACAAAAATTCGCTCCCAAGTATTACAAAGATTTCACTATTGGTATAGACTTTACAGCACGGGATGTACAAGCGGAGCTAAAGAGCAAAGGCTTGCCATGGGAAAAGGCTAAAGGCTTTGACCAAAGTGCTGTCTTGGGTGAGTTCTTACCCGTTTCGGAATATGACTTGAGTAACTTGAGTTTCGAATTGCACAAAAATGGAACAGTAGTACAGCAGGGAAATACACGCATGATGCTGTATGATATACCCAGTATCATTGAGCATTGCTCGCAATATTTTACCCTAAAAATAGGAGACCTGATTTTCAGTGGGACTCCGGCAGGTGTAGGCCCGGTAGTAGGAGGTGATGTGCTAGAGGGATATGTAGAAGGGGAAAAAGTGCTCAACGTAAAGATACGCTAAACGAGTAAAGCAGTACGATAGGTGAGTCGTACGTCTA